>NZ_ARZA01000196.1 GCF_000387765.1 Caldisalinibacter kiritimatiensis | reverse complement strand
GTCAGGCCTGAATAAGTGAATAACTTTAAAGTTATTCACTTATTCAGGCCTGACCCCTTATCTGACCCCTTCTGCTAAGCTACTTCATCAGGAATAAAGCCTTTAAACTGTGCTTTATAAAGTTTAGCATATAATCCATTACTTTCGAGTAACTCTTCATGTTTACCTTTTTCTTGTATACCTTTATCTGTAAGAACAACTATTTCATCTGCATTTTTAATAGTAGAAAGTCTATGAGCAATAACTAAAGTAGTTCTTCCTTCAGATAATCTTTCAAGGGCTTCCTGTATAATAATCTCTGTTTCATTATCAAGTGCTGAAGTAGCTTCATCTAATATTAATATAGGTGGATTTTTAAGGAATACTCTTGCTATGGATATCCTTTGTTTCTGTCCTCCAGACAGTTTAACTCCTCTCTCTCCTATATAAGTATCATATCCATTTGGTAGTGTCATGATAAAATCATGTATGCTAGCATTTTTAGCCGCTTCTATTACTTCTTCATCCGTTGCATCTGGTCTACCATATAATATATTTTCCTTTATAGTTCCTGTAAATAGAAATACATCCTGTTGTACTAACCCTATATTGCTCCTTAAAGATTTTATTTTTATATCTTTTATATTAATGTCATCAATCTTTATTTCACCCGTATCTACTTCGTAAAATCTAGGAATTAAATGACATAATGTAGTCTTTCCTCCACCAGATGGCCCAACTAAAGCTAAAGTCTTACCTGCTTCTACTGTTAAGTTTATATTAGATAAAACTGACTTTTTCTCGTTATAACTGAAAGTAACATTTTTTATATCTATCCTTCCGTCTACATCTTCTAATTCTACTGAATCTTCCTTGTCAACTATTCTAGGTTTTATGTTCAATATCTCTATAAATCTTTCAAAACCAGTCATACCATTTTGAAATTGCTGAGTAAATTGTGTTAGACGTCTAATAGGCATCATAAAGAAGTTTACATATAATACATAAGCAAACAAATCTCCTAGCTGTATAATACCTTTATAGACAAAAAGCCCTCCAACGCTTATAACTACCACGTTAAGTATATTAGATAAAAAGTGAATACCTGTAAAGAATTCAGCCATAGATTTAAATGCAAACTCCCTAGACTCTTTAAACTCTCTATTTCCTACACTGAATTTATCCATTTCATATTCTTCATTTGTAAATGACTTAGCAACTCTAATACCTGATATACTGTTTTCAAGCTGTGCATTTATATTTGCTATCTTCTTTCGTACCTCTCTAAAGGCCTTCATCATTTTCTTTCTTTTATAAATAGCAAATATAAGCATTATAGGAACAAATGCAAAAACAATTAAAGTAAGTCTCCACTCAACTGTCATAAGAATTACAAATGAACCCGCAAGCATAATTATAGATAAAAATAAGTCCTCTGGTCCGTGGTGTGCAAGTTCTGATATTTCTCTAAGGTCATTAACTATTCTCGACATTAATTTCCCAGTTTTCATATTATCAAAGTAGCTTATATCTAAAGTTTGAAGGTGAGCGAATAAGTCCCTTCTCATATCATGCTCCATCCTAGTACCAACAACGTGTCCCCAATAATCTACTATGTAATTGAATATAGCTCTCATTATATATAACACTACTAACACTGCTGTAATAATATAAAGTAATCTTATATTTCCTTCAGGTATAATTTCATTAATTACCTTTCTTGAAGCAATAGGAAAAATTAGGTCTAAAACTGCTATCATTAAAGCACAAAACATATCTAGTATAAAGAGTTTCATATGTGGTCTGTAATAAGATATAAACTTTTTAATCATTTTAATATACCCCCTATCCTTTATTTAATTGCTCACTAAGCTCTTTTAATCCCCCTAAGAGATTATCTACTATTTCATTGTCTATTTTTTCTAATGCATTATACACAAATTCATATCCTGCTTGACGCTTAATAGTGTCTAATAATTTTTGCCCTTTTTCTGTAATTACCACTCTACTTATTCTTCTGTCTTTTTCGTCCCTTACTCTTTTTACTAATCCCTTTTCCTCAAGTCTTGTTACCTTTTCCGATATAGTATTATGAGCTTTACTTGCTCTATCTGCTATTTCACTTATCGTAGGTGGTTCTTCTCGTTTTGGTAAATGTACTAATAAATGAAACTGGTCAAGGGTCAAATTATGCTCTTTTGCTACTTCATGGTGCTTCGTATGTACAAGTCTATTTATCTGTTTAATGTGCTCTATTATCTGCTGTGATTTTTGCCTTGAATCCATACTAATCACCCCTTTACTTCGTAAGTCGAATATATCGTGACACGATACATTCGACTTACGAAGATTATATTTCATATGCATATATGTGTCAATGAATGAGCAAATATGTTAAAAAAATTTAATAAAAAGAAAAGAACTCGCTTTAAAACAAGTCCTTTTTTTCTATATTATGCAAACCTATTATAATACTTATTAGATATGTATTCATATAAGCAAAGGCTATAACCCCAGTATCATTAACAAACAATGTAATTATAGAGCCTATAAATATTACAAAGGATGCTCTTACCATATCAGGATACTTTTCTTTCAATCTTTCAATAATTATTTTATTCCTATTATAAACTCTAATTATAAAATAAAATTGTGAAACAAGAATTATACTCCAAGGGGGAACTATTATCATAAATATAAGCTGCTTGAGCTTATTAGTTACAAATCTAATCAATTCATTTATTCCTAAAATTTCTGTTCTTATAACTAAATCGCCTAAATGACTTTTTTCTAAACTATTTAAATCTATAAATATATTAGCAATAAAAATAACTATTCCTATCAATAGCAAAATTACAATACTTCTCTTATTCATAGCCTTATCAAATAAAGTAATATATATCATCATTAAAAATACTGCTACTGCCGTTAAATATCCACCAATATTAGCTCCAAATCTACTAGATAAAGAAATTATAACTATAGGGAAATAAAAAAATAAAAATGTAAGTTCAAGTGTTTTAAATTTTATCAAACCTTTTATAAAGAAAAAACTAATGATAGATGTCGCTATTAAAACACCCATTATTTCATTGTTAAGCCCATAAAATCTACCCCCTGCAACAATATTGTTATATCCTATATATGAATCGTACAAAATCTCTCTTTTAAAAAAATTACTAACAAGTATAAAAATATTAGTGAGTAATGAAAAGAAAAATATACAATAGTACTCATAATCCTTTAATAGTATTGATATTCCTGTAGATAGTAGAATAAGTACTATATAATATAACAGAATATTTCTATGAAACTTAAATATACCTATCACGAAGGACAAAAATATTCCTATAACTATACTACTAATTAAAAAAGTAAAAACATCGTCTTTTTTTATACGTCTATTAAAATAATTAATAATAATATATAGCTGAACTATTACAACAATTCCATGGGAAAGATATTTAATAATATTTAGATTAAGAAATTCTTTGAATAAATTAACAGTTTCTTGTTTTGGATTTGTACTAGGCAATATTTTAATACTTTTTCCTATAAATTGATTTGTATCTTGTTTATATAAATTGGCTACAGTTGGAAAAATATCTAGATTAGTTATAACTCCTCTTCTTCTTGTACTTTCACTTGTTATAATTCCATTCGTTTTGTTAGGAGTTTTATATACAAAAGGAACAAGTGTATTATTCCATTTTAAGTTTATGTCTCCTTTTATAGCTTCAGGGAAAATTATTACATTATAATTTTTTAGTTGAGCAATATAACTCTGTAATATTGAAATTCTTTCATTATTTTCATTTGTCTTATATGTAACAACTAAAATATCGGTATATTCCAAAAGCTCTTTAGTTTTGTCTATTAACCACTTACTATCATATTTTATTGTTGGTTCCCCATACTCAATATAACCATTTTTATCTGCAGCTAACAAAGAACCGGTCCCGCCACCTATACAACCTACAGCAATATAACGTTTTTTAAAATACTCACCAAAACGGGGTATTTCCCGGGAAAAATCTACATACTTATCTTCCAACTGATTAAGTATATTATTATATCCTTTTATACGTAATTTACCATCTTCCTTTATAAGTCCTTTATACAATCCCGATTTAACGCTTACCCTTTTTCCCAATGCTATTGTCATAAATAAACTTTCTTTACTATTATTTTTATATATACCATCAGTTTTTGTACTCATAATACCTAAAGATGTATCTTTATTATTTACAATTTTGTCTATTAGTTGGTTATCTAATCTGTCCGTTACCATAATTATAGTTTCTGTTATTCCGTCATAGGCAAAGGCTCTAGGCGTATGAATACTGAATATAAGTGGTAATAGTAAAAGTATCAATATAAATTTTCTTCTTTTCATTTATACACCTTCTCACAAAGCAGCCAAGCTACTTTAGGTACTGGGTACTAGATACTAGCTTTTAGCTGTTGGTTTTAGTTAGGCAATTCATCTAATCTTGAGGGACGTGGGCATCCCTCGACAACAGGGACGAAACTTATCGTTATTGAGGGACGCCCACACCACTTAATATTTTCTAGGTTTGATTATCCATTTTCTTTAACTTCTCTTGTTACGCATACTCTAGCACTACTATATACGTTTTTATAACGTCCTTCTAGACCATCATTAAATATAAAAATAGTTAATCAAAGAAAAAACTCCAACAACTATAGCGAATAATCCTACAGCTAACTTAAACTCATAAAATCCATCTGTCTTAAATTTTTTTCTTTTCTTGATTTCTCTTTCCTTTATAAACACCTCTATATTAATAACATCCTTAACTATGGTATATAACCCCATAGCTATTAGTATAACCCCTATATACAACATAAAAAACACCCCTTTTTAGTATTGTAAACTTTTTAAAGGGGTGTTATTCACTATTCACCTAATAGTATGTTTATATCCATAAGCTTTTGATGAAGCTCTATAAGACTATTTTTCAAATTGTCATAATCACTTTTCAAAAACTCTGTATCTAAAAGCTTGTTGGTTCTTGATACTATACTTTCAAATTCATCATAAACCTGTTGTAGTTCTTTCTTAATACTTTCCTTCTGTTTTAGTGGTACCATAACTTCACCAGAATAGCATTTACTAAATTCACAAGATAGCTCAAATACATCACCTATATTAGGTACTATTGTTTCAACTTTAAACTTTTCAGATATAGTCTCTGCAAAGGAATGTGATGCTTCTTTTTCACCATGTACTACAAATACTTTGCTTGGAAGCTTTTTAAATCCCTTTAACCAATCTACTAGTCCATCTCTATCTGCATGTGCTGAAAATCCTTCTATACTATGAATTTCTGCTTCAACAATTACCTGCTCTCCTAGTAGTTTTACCCTTTTTACTCCATCCTTTAATAATCTACCCAATGTACCCTCTGCTTGATAACCAACAAAGATAACACTATTTCTTCCTTTCCATAAATTATATTTTAAATGATGTCTAACTCTACCTGCAGTACACATACCACTGGCTGAAATAATCACCTTTGGATATATAGATTTATTTAACTTAATTGACTCCTCCTGACTTCTTATATAATGAAGATTAGTAAATTCAAAGGGATTATCTCCACCTAATATTAGCTTTTTAGCTTCTTCATCAAAGCAATCAGAGTTTTTTCTAAAGGTATCTGTTGCTGATACTGCCATTGGACTATCTATATAAATTGGAATTCTCATAAATTCTTCTATATTATTGTTATATTCATAATACTTGTTAAGTTCATATATTAACTCTTGTGTCCTACCTACTGCAAAAGATGGTATTACTACTGTTCCTCCACGTGATACAGTTTTATTGATTATGTCCACTAATTTTTCTGCTCTCACTTCTACATCTTCATGGAGTCTATCACCATAAGTAGATTCAATGATAAGATAATCAGCATCCTCAATAATCTCTGGGTCCCTTATTATAGGTCTATCTTTCATACCTAAATCCCCAGAAAATACTATCTTTATCTCTTTACCTTTTTCTGTTATCCATAACTCAATTATTGATGAACCTAGTATATGTCCGGCATCTCTAAACCTAACAGTAATATCTTCATTGATATCTATTTTCTGTCCATATAAGGCTGTAGTAAAGTAATTTAGACTCTTAACTGCATCTTCTGCTGTATAAAGAGGCTCAATTAATGGTTTCCCTGCCCTTTTTCTTTTATTATTTTCCCACTTTGCATCAGTTTCCTGTATATGACCACTATCTACTAGCATTATGTCACATAAATCCTTGGTAGCTTTTGTACATACTATCTTTCCATTGAATCCCTCTTTAACCAGCTTGGGTATCCTACCACTATGGTCTATATGTGCGTGACTTAAAAATAGAAAATCTATTTCTTCAGGAACAAACTGAAAATCTTCAAAATTAAGCCTTTCAAGCTCTTTACTTCCTTGGAACAACCCACAGTCTATTAGTATCTTATATTTGTCTGTAGTAATTAAGTAATTTGAACCAGTTACTACTTGTGATGCTCCTAAAAACTTAATTTTCAATACAACTCCCCCTTCCTAAAGGCTACAAAGTCGCTTTGTTTTTTTGATTTTTCTGACATCGTTATATATAATATTCTATTTTTCTTTATTAAAATCCTTTTTTATAAAAGTTTATGATATAGGAGGAATTTTAGTCTTTAAAAAGCTTTATAGCTTCTGCTATTTTTTCAATTGTTGATGCTGATAATTCATCAATCTCTGTAAATAATTTTTTGATTGCTTGGTTTTTATATGAATAATTTGACTTGGTCTCTTTTAATTCTTTTGTATTATAATTTCCATATCCTAATCTTATATTAGAAGCTCCTAATAAATAATCTAATGATACGTTAAAATAACTTGCTAATTTTCTAAGGAACTCCTCATCGTTTGGAAACCTAGAACTACTTTCATAATTACTTATTGTCTGCCTACTAATTTTAAAAGTTTTAGCTAAATCCTCTTGACGTAAGTTTCGCTCTTTTCTTAATTTCTTTAACCTAGCTCCAAAGTTCATTTTATCACCTCTTTCCTCTAGTGACCTAAAAGTGCTATATATTTAATTATATCTGTTATAAACCTTAATGTTTTTTGTTTGCTGTTGTAATTATTTACCAACATCTTGTTGTTACAAAATTTTAATTTTGTTATTTTTTGTTTAAATTCCCTAAAATTCAACTGAATTTGTATACAATGTGTAGATTTTTTTGGTATAATGTTAATGAATGTTTTTATAGTATAAGGGAGTGGAAATTTATGATAAATTCGTTACTAAAAAACTTAGTACAAGAAGAATTAGACATTAGAAATAGTGACTTAAAAATTTCAGATATTGATTTAGATGAAGCTATCGAGCAAGTTATGAGAGATTTGGCCTATAATCATTTTGCTTTTAAAAAAAATGTAACTTATGAAACCTTTATCAATACTCTAATTAACTATGTTACTTTAAGAAAAAGATATTAGAAAAAATATTTGCACTTTATATTTTTTATGATATTATATGTAGTATAAAATGTAGTAGTATAAAGGAGTGATAGAGGTGAATATAGCAATTGTAGGAGCGGGAAACGGTGGCACTAATATCTTAAAATCCTTATCTAGAGTTGACGAAGTAAATGTAGATATAATAGTTGACACTAATCTAAATGCACCTGGAATTTCATTAGCTAAGGAACTTGGAATTAACTACTCTAAATCTGTAGATGATATAAATGCAAGCAACTTAGATGTAATAATAGAAGCTACAGGAATAGAAGCAGTAGCAAATGAAGTTTACGAAAAATTTAGTTCTGACTGTAAGATTATCGACTCCACTGGTGCTTTTTTAATTATGACCTTAGTTGAAAGGGATATAGAAACACTTGAAAAACTTAATAAACAAATGGATATTATTAATGAAACTTCAACTGTTGTACAAGACCAAATAAAAGAAATATCTGACTCTGTAGAAAGAATACACGATGTTACTAATAATCTAATAAGTACTACCGAAACTTCAAATAAATACATAGATAAAAGTGACAAAATCATAAACTATGTAAATAAAATAGCTCAACAAACTAAAATTCTAGGACGAAACGCTAATATTGAAGCGGCAAGAGCAGGAAAGTATGGAAAAGGTTTTTCTGTAGTTGCTAATGAGATTCAAAAGCTTGCAGGCAGTAGCGAAAATTTTGCTAAAGAAATTAATAATATTTTAGTAAAACTATCTAACGAGTTAAGGAAAATTAATTCAGAAATTGATAACCTTAAACAACTTTCCGAAATACAATTAGGAGCATCAGAGAAAGTTGAATTTGTAGTGGACAAGCTGAAAAAGCAAACTGATATGTAACACTTTTTTCACCCCTTGCATACTTTGTACCACACAAAAAAGGGGTGAATCTTGATGGATAGAAATTATAACGATGACTATTATCGTGACCAAAATTTCAGATGCCCTTACCCATATTGTCCTTATCGAAGATATTGTCCTTATTATAGATTTAGAAATAGTCCCAGATTCAGTCCCGGTCCAGGATATGGGCCTGGCCCTGGCTATGGTTATGGTCCACGTCCTTACCCTTATCGGTAGTTAATAATATATTATCTACTAACCAGCTAATTAATTGATACTAGTAATTTAAATCAAATTCATTTTATATCTTTATTATATCAGAATTATTATCTGTATAAAAACAAGGTCAAGCTTTTATATTTCTCTAGCTTGACCTTTAAATTATTTCGCCGTCTTTAATACTTGTAGTTTTATCTCTTGGTTCTCCACTTTATCATTTAATTTATCTACTTTTTCTTTTAATTCATTTATACCTTCGATACTTTGCTTATATCCATCGTAAAGTGCTTTGACGTCGTTTTTCAATTCATTTTCCATTCTCATCATATTGTTTTCTAATCTCTTTATATCGTCCTTTGTTGCCATCTTTGATTCAATTTGCTGCATTTGTATATATAATTTCTCTAATAGGTCAAATACTTTTTCTTCCACAATAGGACCTCCCTGTTTTAAAATTGGAACACCTTAATCTTCTTCTAAGATCCGTACCTTATACCTATTCTTTTATTTTATATCAAAAGCTTATAAATAACAATTAAGATTTAGGTTTCAAATAAACTAAGTTGCTCTTGTTCTCCAAGTCTTTCTAATGATTGAGGGTCATTATCCTTAAAGAATGTATATCGTATTTCCTTTTCTTTAGTTATAATCAAACTCTCGTTATTTACCGAAGGTCTTAATTTGCAACTATATACAACTGGAAAATAATTTCTTATAAACTTTCCTTCAGCATGGGCAGTAAGTGCTATTATTTGAAATCCTAATTGTTCAGCTATAAAAAATACAGGGTCTAAAACATGGTCACTTGAAGCCTTACCAAATGGATTATCCATGATAACTGTTCGATTTCGTTTTTTATTTACAGATATATGTTGTCTTTTTTCTGCTAAATAATTTAATATACCTAAAAATAGAGCCATATTCTTACTCCATTTTTCTCCACCTGACCATTTATTTGACCTTTCCCATGAATGTGGAGCACTATTTACTTTACCATCGTTTGTAACCTTTCTACATTTAACCTTTATCTCATTACTCTTCATTACATTTTTTAAAAGTTGCTTAGATTGTAGCCATTTTTCAATGTTTTTCTTAATAAGTGCATAATCTTCTTTTCCATTCTCATCTTTATATGTATCCCCTTCTAATTGAGATACCATCCAATCAATATGCTTTCTTAACTCTTCTTTACCCTCTTGTTCATCCCAACTTGGCACATCAAATATATATATTTCCTTCCATCTACCATCAATTTTAACCTTTGTTTTCTTAGGTATCATACGAAGTTCTTCAGCTAAATTACTTAAATAAGTGTGTAAATGGTTTATAAAATGCTGAAGTTCCTCATCATGTTGTCTCATATCATCTTCTGCAATTTTTATAGTTCTTGATATTCTATCTTTTAGTTTTGTCTTCCAGTTTAATATTTCATTATATTTATTCTTATTTTCAACTCCCTTTACTGCCATTTTCTTAAGCTTGATATCCTTTATATTATCTTCACAAAAAATTATAAACTTATTCTTGCGTTTCTCTACTATTTCATTTAGTTTATCTACATTGATATATAATTCTTCTAATTTTTCTATCAGATTTTTTACTATTTCTTTACGTTTATAAGGATAGTCCTGTATTATTTCTGGAGATAAAGATTTTACTGTCACTTCATCTATAAGGAAACTATATCTCATATTGTATCTTTCTAATTCATTAATTGAATTGTCTATATCTTTTAGTTCCTTTTTACATCTATCTATTAGTGTACTAATATATGTGTTTTCCTTTTGTAGTTCAGTTTCTTCCCTATCTAGTTCTTCCTTCACTAAAGATAGAGATTTTTTAAACGTATATATATCATTATATTGTTCATAAAAATCTTTTTCTCTTATTTCATATTCTTTAAACTTATCATTATATTCTTTTGTTCGTTTTTCAAATTCTTTCTTTATTTCATCTATTTTAGGTTTTAATTCATTTATTTGATTAATCAATCTGTCAATTTCATCTTCTCCATTAATAGGAAAGATAAATCTCTCATCTATATCATATTCAGCTTGTCTATAGGTTTTATTCAGTTCTATTTCCAAATCAGCTTTTATTTGTTCATAATGTTTAAGCTCATTTTCTATTTCGCTACGTCCACTTTGTTTTTCGTTTAATATGTCTTTAAGATATTGCCTCTCCTGCTTTAAAACTTCTTTACTTTTATCAGTATGTTTAGCTGGAAATTTTTTAACCTCTTGATAAAGTTGATTTGTTTTTATATCGTTAATTAACTCATTTGTTTCTCTAAGATCTTCGTTTATATCTACTAGTTTCTCGTTTATATGTTTAACTTCAACATCATATTTATCAATATCATTATCAATAGCTTTAATTCTTTCTTCTACTCTATATTTATCTTCCTCTGTCCTTTGCTTTTTATCTTTTTCTTCAATATATTCAAAATACTTTTGAATCTTGATATTTAACAGGTTTTCTTCACCTTTAAATTCTTCTATCTTTCTTTGATAGTCATTTATTTGCCTGTCAATCTCACTTAACCTTATCTCCCTATCTTTGATTTTAGTTTCTAGTTTATTTATACCTTTCTTTAATTCCTTCAAAGTTTCTTGTAGTTCTTGATAATACTCATAAGGATATTCATCATAAAATCTTTTTAATTCATGTAAGAATCTATTATACCTTTCAATTTCATTTTCTTTTTGTTTTCGGTTTTCTGTGGATTCTTTTGCTTTTACTCCTACAATTTTCTTCCAATTAGTGAAATTATCTTGCTCTAAGTTCTTTTCCCATGAGGTTGGATATAAATATCTTTCTTCTATCACTTCATCCTTTTCAATTATATTTCTTCCTTCATAATCTGTAATAATGAACACTGGATGAGTTAAGGTATCAACCTTTGACTGTATTTTCTTTATGAGCTTATTTACTTCACCCTCAGAAGTAACTACAGTAATTGACCAATATGGATAGGAATTATACAGTTTGGATTTAGAAACATCAAGGACATTAGATATCCTTTGGAAAAATTCAGTTCCACTTTCAAGTAAGTTAAACTGACTCTTCCAGGATTCTATTAAATTCTGCAGTTGTGGGTCGGCTGTAAAATATTCATTATCTTTATATTCTGTATAAAACCTATTGGATAGCGTTCTTCATTTAATAGCTTCTCTTTTTCAAATCTTAACTTCTCTATTCTACCTTCAAAGAAATTAGTAATAGAGTTTTGCTTTAAATATAAAGAATCATAGCGCTCCCAATCTAATGTAAACTCTCTTAATTCTAATAATAATTCTTCTTGATTTTCTGATATTCTATCTAATATACTACTAGTTTTACTTTCTTTCCTTAATAAACTCTTTAGTTCATTTCTTAGTACGGGTAATTCTCTTGTTTTTAAGTTTTTTTCCTCCTGCAATACATTTACAGCCATAGTTATATTATTTAAGTTTTTGCTAAGTTCTTCTATTCTTTTTTTCCATTTCATATATTCTTCTTCTATGTCTTCATATTTGTAATTATCTAAAACCCGTCTACATATATTATCCATTCTCTCTTTTGTTTCGGTTATTATTGCATCAAAGGTTATCTTTTCATTGTTTAACTTTTCTCTTAAATCCTGATATTTTTTTAATTCTTTCTCGCTATATTTAAGCTCTTCTTTTAACCTATCTATTTGTCCTTTTATATATCTGTTTTGTTTTTGTAATTCGTCTTCTTGTTCTTCAAATATTCCTTTTAATTCTGAAGAATTAGTTTCGAGTCTTTGTTGAATATCTAAAATGTCATTGTCTTTATCTAGTTCTTCAAGCTGTTTTTGATAAAATTCTATTTTATCTTGACTCTCTTTTATTTTCTTTTTAAGTCTTGCTACCTCTAGATTTAATTTTCTTTTTTGTTTTTCTTCATATATTCCTTTTATATGATTATAGCTTTCCTTGACTTTTTTGTACCTTGTTTCAAAATCTATTAGTTCTTCTTTTAATAACGCAAGAGCATAGGATGCTTTTTTTCTATTTAATTCTTCTATCTTTTCTTCTGTTTCGTTTTTAGCTAATTCATTTTCTTTTATTTTATGCTCTATTTTGTTTTTTTCTGCTATTGCATAGTTGAATAATGCTTTAGCTTCTTCCTTCTTTTTTGAAAAATCTTCTTCAGCTTCATGCAAATTAGAATAAGTTAAAACATAATCATCTATTTCTTTTTCAATAATTCTACTTTGTTCAATTCTCTCTCTTAATTGCTTATGTTTTTTAAATCTCTCCCTTTGTTTTTCAAAAGTCTCTACAAAATCCTTTGTCCCTTTGCCTGCTAATGCTTCTTCAACAGTTGGAATTAGTAAGTTATCTACAAGTTGACCTGTTGTCTTACATCCATCAAAAAAATCCTCAACTCCACCTTCTGCACTATTTATAAGCACTATATTTTTCCATTCAGAAGATATTATTTTATAATTTTCTTCTAAATATTTATGATAGCTCTTTATTGTTTCGAATAGTTTTGCATTCATATGGTTTTGCTTCATGTATTGATAATATTCATATATTTCCTCTTTACTAGATGGACGAGCTTTTCCGTCTTTAGTTCTTTTAGTAAAAGGAATGTTTTCTAAAGAGTGGTCATCATTTCCTTCGTATTCGTATAAATACTTATAAGAATTCAATTTACCTTTATTAATAAAAAGAGTAACTGCCGTAACTAAATACCTTCTAGGTCTTTCATTAATTATCCATTCTATAGCTATATGAGCTGCATTACCTTCAAGGGATAATGTTTCTTTTATTTTTCTTTCTGCTAAATCAGAATGTGGAAGTATAGCTTGTATAGCCGTTTGAATAAATACCGTTTTTCCTCCACCATTTTCTAGTAATATTGCTCCATTATGTCCATCAAAATAAAATATATCGTCATTATATCTTTTTTGTCCTCCTTCATATATCACATTTGTAAATCGTATTTTAGATATGGCTGGCATCTTTGTCTTCCTCCTCTCTTTTATCCAACTGATACATAAATTCCAATATCCCTCTATTGTATTCTAATTCCATATAATACCGTTGTATAATCGTCTTAGCTTTTTCAGTCAGTTCTATTTCATCATTTCCTATATCGTTAATTAACCCTTGTTCTTCTAAAAATTTCTTTACAGTGTTTAAAAAGCTTAGTCTACTATTAGTTCTTGCATCTTGGGTCTTTACATTCTCTTTAAGATCATCCATTGCATCCCATTTTTCTACTATTGAAATCCAATTGTATTCATAATCCTTCTCTAATTCCTTTAATTCTTCTTTATCATATTCCTTTAATGCAAGTACCCTTTCATTTATACTTAGAAGCCAATTCTCTAAGGATATAAAATCCCTTGTTGCTTCAATAGTTTGATAGCTATCATAAAATTCTCCAAAAAGGACTATAATAGCCACATACATCATGTATATGTCTAAATTTACTGCTTTAGATGGTAGGTATTTTCGTTTTATAGTATCATTAGATACATGAAAAATTGAATCCATAGAGATCGGTATAAGATATATATAATCTCCTGCTGTAATAATGGTACAGTCTACTTCCTTTGCAAATTGGTCCACAAGTCCCCTTATCTCATCATCTGCTAAATATAATCTCAACTCATCTTTTTCACCGTAGCCATTAACAGATAATTTTGTATACAAATTAAATGCTTTTATGACTTCTTCATGATTATACATCATTGTTCTTTTCCTCCAACTCTAGTTTTATATTTCCTATACTAAATCGGTGGCTTCCTTCTATTATGCCTTCTACTTCTGTTGCTGTTATTATTTTGAATTTACCCTTTAGAAGATTCTTTACTTCGACAAATATGTCCCTTCCCTCTTTCTCAGTCTTATCTATAACTAATGGAGAATACTGATGTAATATAATCCAAAAATCGTAGAAAAAACGGTAATTTAATAGCGGTCTGTATTCTTCACTTTCTTTTATATATTCAACTATCTCTTTAAGAGTTATTTCCTTTCTATCACCTAAAATAGCTAAAATCATTTCCATTACTGTTCTAAAGTTTTTCTTTAATATATCCCAATGTTCATCTATTGAACTTTCATCACTTACTTCTAAAAATTCATAAGAATTTTGTTCTTTTGTTTCCGATTCAATTCTTTGAGAAGCAAATACCGTTAAAGGAGACCATGTTTCAAACCTTTCCATAAATAAGAATGGTTCGATTAATCTACGAGATGCTTCAACGGGTAATGGTGAAGATATTAGTCGACTTGTTATTTCTTGGTCAAAGTTAAAGGAATCTATTCCTACATAATATAGAGATTCTTGAGCTGCCTGTAATGCACTTGTCTTTAAGATAATACTTTCCTGAAGCAACTTGTTATGCTGATGATGTACTATTCCTAGCTCTTTATCAATGTCTAAAATTAGTTGATAGGCTTTTCTATCCTTTTCTTCATTTGCTTCATATTCAAGTCTCTCCTTTGTATCCCTTACAAAAGCCCTTAATTCATTAAATTCTTCATTTTCACGATTTAAGCGTAGATTTACATCTTCTATAATTTTCTTGTATCTTTCATATGTATCATCGGATATTATATTCCGTTGTATTTCATGCTTTATTTTTATTATTCTATCCTTAAGATTTTGTACATCTATTGCCATTTCATCTATTTGACGAAGAGCACTAACAAATTCACCCTTTTCTAACTGCTTCCTTAGTACCAACTGATTTATTGAAAGCTGAAATTCACTAAAGTATTCCTTTGTTGCAAATACAAGCTCTAATCCTTGCTCATCCAATGTATAATACTGGGTATTGTTTTTTATATCTGATTTTTCTGCTTTCAATATTGAATACTGTACAATTTCTTCTTTTCTAGTCTCCCAATTATAAAACTTTCTAAAGTTACGTTTACCTCCTGGAGGTCTAAAGGTTTCAATGATTGTTCTTGCAGCCTTTTCAAAGCCTTCTAAGTCTAAATCTATTTCGCCTTGATTAATTTCATAAAAAAATTCTGCTAACTCCTTTACCCCTGTCTTTTTATTCCTCATTAACATATTTTCAAAAAAGAAAAGCAGGGCTAAAAGTCCAAGACTATGATAATCAATAATATTACCACTATTGTCTCTTGTTTTCTTTCTCTTTAGATCAAACAAGGGGTCAAATAAAGCTAATCTCTGTACTCTCTCCCTATAGTTTTCAGTTAAAGCTTTAGTGTCTATTATCATAGGATTTTCCTCCATATTTCCCGTAATTCTTCTTTATTTAATCCTTCTTGGGGGTAATATCCTCCATTTTGTAAGACGTCTTTAATTTTTTCTTGGTCTTCTTTATCAAAGAAAGCTAAAAAGTCATTTAAAGCTTCTTTATTTTTAGCTTGATTTTCTTTCCCCTTTGAATAATCCTTTTGTAAAAGAGATGTATAAAATTCTATAGCAAGCTTTACTAGCTTTTTATTGCTTAATGCATACCAAATAGATATTCCTTCAAAGTCTAAATCACCAAAATAGTATAAAATATGCTCACTATCCTCTAATCCCAGCTGTTTTTCCAGTGCCTCAATACCTGATACTATTTTCCAGCCAGCTCCATAGATTAAAGATGTGAATTGAGTATTTTTTAGTTCTTCTAATAATCCATAGTAAGTTGCTTTGTTTTCAACTATTAAATGTCTATGTACTGAGTATGAAAAATTTTGTGGGTTTACTGCTAACATAAGAGGGTCTGGCACATTGTTTATTTTTAATTTATCCCAAAGCTCTAACCTCTCTAATAACTTTTTACCTCCACCTTCATCTATCCATTTTTCATCACCTACAAGATAATATGATCGTTCTTGTGATGTAGCTGTACTTTTGGGTAATCCCTTTTCCTTTAAATATGCATCTATCTTTTCTATATATGGTAAATCTTTTTCCCATTGTTTTTCAGTTAAGGATAAATAGACGGTGAGATTGATGTGTGGACTAATTTTTAGCTGCATATTTTGAATTTCGTCAATAAATACTTTTTTTAAAGCATATTTATTTAAGCGATAGGTATTAGCTAAAGGAATTATTTTATGATTGGTTCCATGTTTCTTTACTTCTTTGAGTATATCCATCTGTACAAGCTTATTTATCTCTTTAGCAAAGTCTTCGTATTCTTTATCCCCTGAAAACAGCTTTTCTAATTCTCCTAAAGTCACAGTTTTTCGCCTTTTTAATGTCTTTAAGTAAGATAAAATCTTCTCATCCATAAATATCACCTTTATTTTACGAAATTAAACCATTCTATATAATTATATCATTATTTGAAAAAGTCCACTATGTAGATTTGTCAAAGAATAGGGGCTGGGATTATGGCATTAAAAAAACTCTAACCTCTGACTTAAGGTTAGAGTTTATAATTTGTTCATATTTACCTGACAAACGAAACGTCCTCCTGTCACTTAACTTTTTTCGTAGCAGCATGTCCAACTAAAAATAATCCCACATTGAAAACTAATATTAGTAAATCACATATGTTTATTGAAAAAACCACTATCATTCATCGTGGGTTTTTCAATATCCTAAAAGCAGCTAAAGCTACTTTTAGATACTAAATGCTTAATGCTAGGTCTAAAGAACAGATAGTATGTTTTATAGTTATTGACAATACAAAAAGGTAAAAATGCTAAATTACTTACTTAGAAAAACTAACTCTTTACCATCAAAGCAATAAAAGCCATTATTAACGACATTAGCTACTTTTATGTTAAAGTTATTCATAGAATCTTTCTCTATCAAATCACCAAAAGGATTTATTTTAAATACTTTGATAGTACCATTTCCTTTATACTTAAATAGCATTGAATAACTACCATCTTTATTTAGTACAGCCTCAAGACAATCACTACCGTTAAGCTCATTGTTTTTATCTTTTATGTTAACTATCTTATCTATACTTGCTTTTAATTGGTTTTTTTTAATATTATAAGTTACAAAAAGTATTTTAGGCTCACTAAAACTTTTCAAACCATTTTCCCTATAACCTTTATATATTACTGCTTTGTTTTCTTCATTTGCTAATATTTTTATATCCCTCATAATATCATCACTTATTTTCTCATATATTACATTCTTATCGTTGACATAGGCAAGATAAGTGCCATCTGCTTCCCTAAAAAGAAATATAAACTGATTATTTCCTAAACTTACACCTTCGTTCATTTCTGAACCTGTTTCATTTATATCTTTATAAAAAACACTTTCGCTTATTGTAGCATTAAATTTGTTAAATATCTCTAATGTCCATTGTTTTTTATTATGATTGAATCGCTGTAATAGAATACTTTCATTATCTTCAGCTATTATTTGATAACCACTAGATTTAAGTATATAACTCTTTAAATTATCTAGTGATATAAGTTTATCTATACCTTTCCCCATATTTTTCTGAGTCAATATATAATTTCCACTACTACTTAAAGTCAAAAGATCTTCTTTTTTTATGTCTTCATATCCAATATTTATTTTTTCAACTATTGAATTAGTCCTGTCATAATATGTATATTTAATATATCCGTCATAAGGCTCTACATAAAAAATTGAATTCTCAGTTATATCTAACCTCTCATTGTTTTTATTGTTTTTTTTATCAATATGGAGGTCAACTTTTGTACTAATGTTACACCCACTTATAATCACTAAACATATCAATAAAAGTGTAATCAACCTTAAGACTTTTGTCATTGTTTTAACACCTCTTTGTAAAATTTCATACTATTATTAGATTTAAATGTTGTATTAAGTTTTATAATTCCAATTAAAACTAGCATACCAACAGCTAAAACAAAATTAACTAATATGTATAAGTGTATGTACTGTGAAAATATATCGAATTCTAAAAATCTCTTAAGTAAATAAAATAAAACTCCTGTAATTGTGGTGCTAATAGTAAATGTCAATATCCCGTGTATTGCAAGTTCAATCATAAACATTCCTTCCACTTTTTTATCCTCTATCCCAAATATATTAAACAATACAAAATCTCTTTTCCTTAAGTTGAGTATTTGGCTTATATTAGATGAAACATTAAAAATACTAATTAAAAACAAAATTCCTATTATTAATACACTTACAGCTACAATTATTACTGCAAATCCTGGTAGATTACCTGTTGATTCTAATGTATATCTTGCTGTTAAATTGTTGTTTTTGCTTTCAATCATATTTGCTACATGTTTTAGTTTATCTACTTCAGGTACAATAACTATAAACCTACTAAAATATGGTTTTCCTGTTTTTGTCATGCCTCTTGCAATTTTTTCAGCTGTATTATAGTTAATTAAAGATATATTGTTTCTGAATATGTGGTTTTCATTAAACTCAAAAAAACCATAAAAGGTTCTTTCCGTTAGATATTCAACTCCATTCATCTCACCATCTTTTTCTACATATTTATAGTCTCTAATATAAACTTTATCTCCTTTTTTTAGTCCCTTAAACTTTTCATTATTAGAAAGTTTTTTATTTATAAAAATAAAATCATCTTTAACATTAGTATCCTCAATATTGAAATATTTTAATGCTTTTATCTCAACTCCAAGTATATTCGTCATATCAAGATTATTTTTTTGGCTATCAGTAATCTTTACTGGATGTGAAAAGTCAAAAAAGGATGATTCTACTCCATCAAAGGAATTAACTTCCTTCCTTAATTCAGGAGGTATATCCATAGGTGAATCTTCATTAAATACTTCTATAAAATATAAATCACTATTATCTACTAAATCATTCTTAAAATGTTCTTTTACAGATAATACTATCCCCAATATAAGATTCATAACTAAAAGGAACGATATCATTGAAAACATTATGCCTGTGAATTTTTTGAAGTTTCTTCTGAAAAATAATAAAACTATTTTCATGTTCTTACCCCCAATATGTCTCACTTAAGTTTCCGTTTTTCAAAACATATATTTTATCTGCAAGTTTATCGTAGTAATCATCATGTGACACAATTACTATGGATTTACCAGCTTCCTTTAATTCTATTAAATAATCACTTATTATTCTTTTGTTTTCATCATCTATATTGGCTGAAGGCTCATCAGCAAAAACAATAGATGAGTTAATTAGAAAGGCTCTCATTATAGCAACTCTTTGTCTTTCTCCCCCTGATAAAAATCTAGTATGTGTCTTTTTTCTATCCTCCATTTGAAATTTCTTTAAATATTCCTTTATTTTCTTTTGTATTTCATCTTTTTTCATTTCTGTTGTTAGGGATAAAAAAACTTCTAAATTTTCTTCAACTGTCAGATTTTCAAATAGATTAAAATCCTGAAAAATAAATCCCATTTCTGTTCTTCTAATATTTTTCTTTTGTTTTGTATTCAAATTTTCGGTTTTTTGACCTTTCCATAGGAATTCACCAGTATCCTTTGTTTCTAAAAAGGCTAGTATATTTAATAATGTTGTTTTTCCTGCTCCAGAGTTACCCTTTATTATTACTAATTCGCCTGCGTTAAGCTTTAAACTTACATTATCTAATACTTTTTTATTTCCATACCTTTTTGATACATTCTTCAATTTAATAATAGTATTAGTCATTATGTCCACTCCTATCTAATTTTAGTAAAAGTCTTTCAATCTCTAGACCTCTATGTGTTGATGATATACTAACAGATTTAAATTGAGGATTCTGAAAATAGCCATTTTTAACCCTATACTTACTTAATTTTTTGTCTATAGAAATCTTCATTTCATTGGAAATCTTTAAACCTAAATTTTTATGAATTTTAAGATACATCTCTAATAACATTAATTCAAGATCTCCATTATAATTAGATACCATATTATCTAGCTTTTTAATCCGTTTCTCTACATTCTTCTTGTAATAATACGATTCAATATCTAATTTTATCATTTCCAAAAATACCTCTTCTTTTGTTCCCCTAAATTTCAAAGCACCATTATTAAAGTAATCATCAAACTTATCCTTTAATTCATCTTTATATTTCCTTTTAGATAAAGTGTAGAAAAACATGTAGTTTTCAAACAGGTTTTGCTCGGTAATTTTGATTTCATCTATATTACTTATATGTTTATTAATACTATCTACTAGTATTTCTTCTATTTGCTTGTTATTCATATATTCTTGTAGTTTAAATACATAATATAATTCTTGCTTATTTACTATTCTTGTTTTATATGTATTAACTATTGTTTTGAGATAATTTTCTATATTATTTTCTATCCCAGTAACATCCATATTATTTAATTCAGCAATCCTAATAAACAAATATAAGTTTCTAAAAGTTGGAATCAAGCTAACTGGTTTAGGATATATATTTTCAGTGCTTTTAGGCATATTCATTGCCCATTCTTTTAAAGCATCATCACATAAACCTAGATTAGCAACTAATTCATAAACCTGAGTTTTGACAAATACTTGGAAATCATTTTTACTTAATAACATAGTCTTCATTTCTTCAACAATTTCTTTTAATTTTTCATTTTCCTGTAACTCTTCTGGAAATACTTTCAAACCTTTATTTAATATGACTATATTATTTATATCTATATTTCCATTAATCTTATACGATTCAATTAGATTTAGAAGTTCTTTCTTCCCTTCTGCTCTTAGACCTTCTTTTTCGATACCTATTTTGTTGAATAATTCTAATAAATTAAATGTAATCATTAATCGTTCTGGTTTAGAATATTTTTCATAATCAATATTTTCTATATCATAGATCTTTTCCTTAATATTTGCTTTAATATTATCATTTTCGTATATTGATACAATTTTATTTAATATGTCTAAGTACATTACTAATTTTTTAGGACTATTATAAATATAACTTAAAATTAAATCAACATCCTTGTTGATATTTCCTATTGAATACGTTATTAAATCATTATTTTCTATTCCAAGTTCATCTAAACAAATTTTATAAGAATAAAGATAATCATACTTCTTATATAATGACATATCATCTGATTTATCTTTAAAATCTTTCATTTTTTCTGTTACCATGTTTTTTACTATATCGTGATTAATGTCTTTGGGATTTGTCAAGCCAAAATCATTCATTATCCTCCAATTGATTAATGTATTTTTTAATGATGGTGAGTCACTATACTCCATCATCTCTAAACTGTTTTTAGTTAAAAAATTAAAAAAATAGTTCTCAATATCTTTTTTGTTCTCTAAAGCTATACTATCTAATTTAGAATATGTATTTTGCTCTGATATATTTATAAATAAGAATATTAGCAAACATATTAATATTATTATAAGTATCTTTTTCATAATTTTTCTACTCCCATAATTTTATTAATAAATATAAGTAAAATTCTCTAATAAAATTAGAGAATTTTACTTATTTTAATATTTACAGTTTATACTATACTCTTGCAGTAGTTGAGAATGGTACCCCTGCAGCATAACCTGATGCTGTGTTTTCACAACCAACATATATAGTTAACCCATTAGCTCCAACTCTTCCTCTATACCAAGCCATTGAAGCTCCATTAGAATTTTTCCAGTATCCACCACTAGTTGATGTATAACCAGAACCCTCAATTGAACCAGAACCAGGTTTAAAGTCAATTGAAGCAGATATACCTATAACATAAAAATCCCATTCTGTTTTTATCCAAGATGGACTTGGATAGGTAGAACTATCATAATCCGCAGTAACTTGAAATTCTCCAGTTCCATCTGGATCTGCAATAGTTTGAATCCATACATCTGATCTTATGGTACCATTTAATTGTGGTATATCATCTGTTCTTGTATCTGAAGTTGCAAAACTAGCTTGTCCAAACGTTGAAATACAAATCAACAATGTTAAACCTATTGTTAATATTTTTTTCATCAAAATTCCTCCCTGTAATTTTTGTAGTATCAAAAGCTTATAGTGCTTTTGACATCCATATATTTAGTTTTATGCATAATTATTAAGTGTCGATTCTAATAAGTTAAATAAGTCTATCAAACATGCTTGACGGCATTTGTTTGATTGTGTAGTTTTTTTCTGTTTGGTGGCCTCGCATATACCATGTTTTCACCCCCTTTCAGTAGAATAAATATAATAATTATTAAAATTTTCACCATTAAATATGTATTTTTGCTACATTTCATATATTGCAAATTTTTATATTATGCTAAAAGTGATTATTGTCATGTCTATTTTCACTTTATTTGTTTTCATTATACCGTTGTTGTTTATATATGTAAATAGTATCATGTATTTGTATGCATAGTTCTAGTTTCCTATTTTGTAAATATTAGTATCCGTTTCTAAGGTATATTTTTATTAATGTATATAATAAAGTTTCAAAAAAGCATAAATATGTGTTATAAAAATAAGGTCAAGCTTTATAAAAATATAAAAGCTTGACCTTTAAATTATTTCACTGACTTTAATACTTGTAATTTTATCTCTTGATTCCAACTTTATCGTTTAATTTATCCACCTTTTCTTTCAATTCATTTATACCTTCGATACTTTGCTTATATCCATTGTAATTTGTTCATATTTACCTGACAAACGAAACGTCTCCCTGTCACTTAACTTTTTTCGTAGCAGCATGTCCTACTAAAAATAATCCCACATTGAAAACTAATATTAATATATCATATACGTTTATATCGGGATATCTATTTAAAAATCTATAAACTGCCCAAACAGACAATCCCATAAACACAGCTACTACAAGTCTAATAAGTTTCCATTCTATTCTTGCCTGTGTAGCTATTGTTATCATTATCTGCCCTAACACCATTATACATCCTAATACTATTATCACTATTGATGATACCTCAATAAACTCCATACCTTCGTCCCACCTTTTAATCATACCAAAATAGTTAACTTTATTTCCATTATAATACATGTCCTTTAATACCACAATTATCAATTAACCATAATCTATAATCCATCATCCTTAAGTTCTAATCTAGGAATGTAAACCAATTCTTAAATTTTCAAAATATTTAATAAATACACTTTCTAAAAAAACAAAACATGCTATAATAAAAGCTAAGGAATATTTCACTTTACTTAGAGGGGGGAAAATTTAATGTATGCATTGTTCTTAATACTTAACGATATCTATAAACTCGATGATATAAAGGAAATATTTTATGAAGCAGGTGTAGGAGCTACTACATTTGACAGTAGAGGTATGGGAAAGGTTCTTCTTGAGCACAATGTTGATGTTCCTATTGTTGCAGGACTTAGAAGATTAATAGAAGGGGACAAGCCCTATAATAAAACGATAATTAGTGTAATAAGAGAAGAGGATAAGCTAAAAAAAGTAATAGATAGAATAAATGAAGAACTAGATTATTTTAATGAACCTGGTGTAGGATTTATGTTTGTTTTACCTGTACTAGAATGTTACGGCTCAAAAGTTGATAATAAAAAAAACAGCTAAAGCTGTTCTTTTAGTTAGTAGCTTTTTTACAGACTCCTTAGTCTTTAGTCCTTGTGGGTATATCATTATTTCCCTTACCCTGCAAAACAGGATATACAGCAAATTTAATTTTTTGAAAAAAAGGTGGCAAGTAGCCACCTTTTATACTATCCTATCTGTTATTTTATTTTCCAAATCTAACACTTGTTCATCCTTGTCTTCTACATCATCTATTATTGCTTTAGATTTTTCAAGGTTTCCTAATGCAAAATAGCATAATCCTTTGTAATACCTTATATCTTTCAAGATATCATAGCAATCTTCTTCAATTTTCTGTGCTGTTCCCTCTGCTAAATTTAAAACAGATAAAGCCTGATGTATTTGTTTCTGCTCATAAAATGCTATTGCTATGTTTTTATACGTATCTGTTATTTTTTTATTTTTATTATATTTAGAAAAATATACTATAGCCTCTAAAAATTGAGGAATAGCACATGTATATCTTTGAGCATTTATCGAATTTATACCTTTTAAATATAGTGCATCCCCTATGTATTCTTCTAATCCAAATTTTTCAGCCAAATACATAGTCTTATATAAGTTAAGATTTATTTTATAATTGCTAAGCTTATAATTATTAGATACTTGCTCTATCCATTTCTCACACTTATCCTGTGCTATATCCTTTGAGCTTTTTAAAAAGTAAGATGCTGATACCTGTAAATCAATTCTTTTTTCTTTAGCTATTTCATTTACTTTATTAGCTAAATACGTGGCATTTATAGCATTTATCTTTCTTCTATCATTTTCAAACATTGAAATGTAATTTTTACAAAACATATCCCCTGCTAATTCATCCTGTTTAACCTTCAACATCTTCCTCACTTTTTTTAGTCTTTTTCCTGGACTTAATATCTGTAAATCTTTCATCTTAACTCCCCCATCTGATAAATGTTGCTTTTTTGTAATTATACTATATATTATAAATATTCTGAAATTACAATCCGATTTTTTAGTTGAGGATATAAAAGTCCCTCAACTAAGCATGTGTTATAAAAACCTCTTTTCCCTTCATAAATAATATATGATTTAATTATATAATTATACTAATCAGTACACAATCCATTAAACCTACAATACTTACAACCTGCATTTCCCTTTTTATACATACTTATCTCCTTATTGTCATTTACAAACTGTATAAACTCCTGTAAAGCCTTTTTATTATTATCTAAACTTTGCTTATCTATATCTATCTCTATAAATTCTCCTGTTTCTAACATCATAAGTCCTGCTCTTTTTACTTCTATGTCGTAAATATCCTTAAATGCACTGGTATATAATTGGATTTGTGAGGCATATTTGTTTACGATATCTTGCTTGTTATTATATCTGTTAGTCTTAAAGTCGATAATTTCAGCAGTATTTCCCTTTATATTTACTCTATCTATTATACCATAAATATACTTGTCTTTTATCCTATAATAGAACTCTTTTTCGTTGAAAATATGGTCATAATCGTCTCGATAATGTTTAATATAATTATCTACATACAGTCTTAAATGGTCTAGAATTTCGTTGCTTGGTTCAATATTATAGGCTTTAACTACATTTTTAGTCAGTTCTTTAACGTCCATACCGGTACTATATGTTTCACATATTTTATGAACTATTTGACCTTTAATTGCTGGGTCTATTAATACATTATAAGTGTCGTATTCACTATCAATAAATGATTCGTCTGAAGGTAAACCCTTATAATAAGTCATATAAAACTTCCTTTGACACTCATTAAATGTCATATACTGAGTAACAGTAAATCTATTGAAGCTTTTACTGTTAAATTCATTATAAGTCTTTAATAGAGGAACTATATTTTTATCAAAGGGTTTCTCTTCGTCAATATCAATTCCTACTATTTGCTTAAATTCTCCCTTTTCTACCTCTATATTATTTATTCTTTCAAACTCTCCATATTCAAGGTGTTCCTGAATTAATTTTTTAAAGCTTTCTCTTAATCTTTCAGTGCTTTGATTTCCTATTATAAGTTTTTCTTCAGCTCTTGTCATCGCTACATAAAGTATTCTCTTGTTTTCTTCCATATCCTTTTCTTTATGAGCTTCTAAAATATCTTTATATAAATGAGAGGTTTCTTTGTCTGGCTTTCCTAGTTTATTTGGGTGCTTTATACCTATCCCTTTCTTTTTATCAAACAAAATATTAGGATACGAAAAGTTAAATTGTTTAGATAATTGAGGAACAATAACCACCTTAAACTGTAGCCCCTTTGACTTATGAATAGTCATAATCTTAACTGTATTACCTTCTTCTGATTCAACTTGAGCTTGTCCTTCATCTATATCATTTTTTATTTTATTATCTATATAGTCTAAAAAGCCTTGTAAGTCACTATTATTCCTTTGGCTAAATTCTCTTGCCATTTCTGTAAACTTTACAATATTGGCCATAGTCTGCTTATTCCCAAACTTAAGCATACAAGTTTCTATATAGTACGTTTTTTCTATTAATTCATTTATCAAGTCATATACCTTTACAAAGGATTTTATATTATTAAGTCTAGTTAAAATCTCATATGCTTTTTTGACCTTTTCTCTTTCCTCTTTAGATATATTATGGATATCTTCATTTAGTCTTTCTAATATATCCGATGTGGTATCTCTTAATATCCAATACAATGTATTATCAGAAAGTCCAAACATAGGGCTTCTAAGGGTTGCTACAACAGATAGAGTATCAAATCTATTGTTTATAGCCTTTAATGCATTAATAATGTCAATTATCTCCTGTCTTTTAAAAAACCCACCACTACCTATATTATAAAAGGGTATTCCGTATTGTTTTAATGCCTCTTCATATATGCTATTATCAGTTGTTGACCTGAAAAGCAAAGCTATATCTCTATATCGATATCCATCCTTTTCTACTAATTTCTTTATTCTCTTAGCAATAAGCTCACTTTCATATTTTTTTACATATTCAGCTTTATTTTCTTCTTCTGGTATCTGTAAATCTTCACATTCTAATACTTCTACATCTACTTTATTTGATGATTCTTTATTAGGTCTTAATTTATCGTATGCATCACCCATTACACGCTCAAATATACTGTTTATAAAGCCCATTACACTGTCTACAGTTCTGAAATTGTCTTCCAATGTTATAGGCTCTATATTTGATACTTCATTAATGTCATTCATTACGTCATAGAAAACTTCAACATCGGCTCCTCTAAACCTATATATAGACTGTTTAGGGTCTCCAACTACAAAAAGGTTTTGCCTATCTAGCTTTGAGTTTTCACTACATAGTTTATATATTATCTTTTTCTGAAGCTCATTAGTATCTTGAAACTCATCTACCATTATATATCTAAATTTTTTCTGGTATTTTTTTCTTATTTCATTATTATCTAAAAGCTTAAGTACTCTAAGCTGTAAATCTTCATAATCCAGTACCCCTCTTCTTCTCTTTTCTTCACTGTATCTTGTATCTATATCTATGAGTATATCTAAAAGCTTTTCATATATATGCCTTTTATTCTTTTCTTCTATTTTTACAATCTCTGATATTGACCTTTTTAATTCTTTAATAGTTTCCTCTTCATTCTTCATTTTGCCGATATTCTGTGATAAATACTTTAATGTATCGATTACTATATTATCAATCTCTGTAACATGTTCATCCTTAAATTGTATCCATATATTATCCTTTTCTAGTTTTGCAAATTTAGAATTCTTCCTTGCCTTTGACATTAGATATATAAATTTCTGTTTTATGTCTTCTATTAAGCTAATATCTACCTCTAAATTATCTATTGTGTTTAATGTTATATTTTTTACTTCTATAAATGAAAATCCTGTACTTCTTATTTTATTGTAAAGATTTTTTATGTTGTCAATTATACTATTATTAGATTTATCTAATGAGTCGGCTGTAAAATATCTAAAAAACTTAAACATATCATGGTCTTTTTCTAGTCCTTCGTTTATATATGTTTCTATTATCTCCTTTAATATGTTATCAGCTTCATAATCTTCTAAAACTGAAAAACCAGGAGTTAATTTACTTTCTATCGGATTTTCCCTAAGTATTTTTGAACAAAAACTATGGATAGTAGATATCTGTGCCCTATCTATGTCCATATATATTCTCTTCCACTTTTTATCCTCTACAATTTTTTCAGATACAGATTTTCTTACTCTTTCCTTCATTTCTGCTGCAGCTTTATTTGTAAAGGTAATAGCTAATATAGACTCTATTTCTTTATCTTTTTCTAATACTCCATTTTCCAATATGTATATATACCTTTCTACTAGTACCCTAGTTTTTCCTGAACCTGCCCCTGCATTTACAGCTACGTTTTTATCTATGGTTTCGACTGCTTTTCGTTGGCTATCAGTTAAATTCATAGCTATCACCCTTTCTGTTAATTCGCTCTTTATTATATCTACATAAGCTGCTAAGTTTACAGTATTCATCACATTCTAAAGGAGCTAATCTAAAGTCCCCTCTATATATTCTTTCTATATAATCTCCTATTCTGTTCTTTACTTCTTCTAATAACTTGTCCCATTCTTCTTCCTTTAATATACCTTTTCCCCTTCTTTTGTTTACAAGTGACTTTTTACTATCCTTTATTATTTCTATAGAAGACTCTCCATCTTTTATAATTATATATCCCCCTGCCATAACTTCCCTGTCCTTATCTAATTGAGACATAATATACACTGGAAGTTGGAAAGAAGTACCTCCATTAATATCTTTAATCTTTTTAACTCCATAGGAAGAGCTTTTATAATCATATACTACATATGAGTCATCACCGTCTAAATTATCTATTCTATCTATCTTACCCAGTAATTTTATATCTCTCGCTCCTACCGATATTACAAACTCCTTCTCATATCCAAACTTAACCTCAAATTCATAGGGAAGTAAATTACCTTTGTACTTATTAAGCCTTTCGAGGTCTAATTCTACTAAGTTAATTACTGTATCAGTTATGTGTTCAATTCTTAATCTCCAAAGGTTATTAAAGCTAGTTATGCCTATGTTTGCTAAAGTCTTTTCTGTAATTTTTATTATTTCGTTTCTAGTACTTTGTACATCAAACTCTTCACCATCTAATATACACCTTCTAAAATCATCTAAATGATTTTTATAATAGATTGCTAATATTTCGTGATACACATTCCCTTTATCTAATGATGAAAACTCCTCTATATCCTTATCTATTCCCTCAACATTTAATACGTGCTCATATAAAAATCTAAATGGACATTTACCATAGGTCTCTAAATGAGTTATACTGAATTTCATATCTTTAAATTGATTTTGAATATCTTCAATTATTCTATCATCCGTTAAAACTCCATCATATTCATTAAAGTCCATCTCATTTCGCTTGATTTCACCTTCTAATTTAGTCATGATTTCTTTAATATCATCAGGATGTAATCCATTTAACATTTTTAAATACTCTGATACATCGTTTCCTAAGTAATGGTGATAAAGTAAATGTCTTATTAGCTCTCTATCATATGTTACATCTTCAAGTTTTTCTTTAAGTAGATAATCCATATCTAATGTTATATAGTTTATCTTATCTTCAATCTCTTCACCTTTAAATAGGTTTAAAAGCTCGTCTAAAAACATAGAAGGTATGCTTACATTTTCTCCTCCATTAGACTCTGGATAGCTTAATATAAGCATGTCCTTAGGTCTAGTTATACTAACTGTAAAAAGTAAGGATTGTAAATCTAACTTTTGACTGTATTTCTTTATATCTATTCCTATGTCTTTAAACATGTCGTAATCATCTTCTTTAAAGAACCAGTTATTTTCATTTACACACGGGTATTCTCCTTGTACTAGTCCCATTATAAAAATTGTAGAAAAGCTTAGTCCTCTTACAGTAGCCGGAGTTAATATATTAACTCCTTTTTTATTCCCCATAGTTATCGTTATAGTTTCGTCTTTTAATAATCTTATTAATATATCACGAATTTCTTTTAAAGTGATTTCGTTTTTATATGCAAGCTGTGATATTGTAATTGCTTTATTTAGCATCTCCTTTAGTTTTGATAATGCCATTAGGTCTCTATGAAGTAATGAATAATTGTTACTATGTTTATATACGCTCTTTATTTTCTCCTTTATGTTATATTCATTTATAACGTTTAATAAAGTATCTACAATTTCTTCAGCTGGAGCTTTTGTCGGAATTTTTTTAGTTTCATCTATTAAAGTTTGAATAATGAAATTTAGATTTGAAAAGTTCTCAAGTCTTTCTTCATACAATTCCCTTTTTTCTTCATTGTTTTTTATTAAATATCTTAATTTCTTCATTTCATTGTTAATGATGCTTTTAAATTCTTTATTTACATTCTTTATTTTTAAAGTATGAAGCAAATATTCAAACTTATCTCTATTATGTCCATCACAAATGTCCAGATAGCCTGATTTAATAACCTTTATAACAGAATCTTTATCAAAGTTATTTAGTTTAAGCTCTATTAGATTAATTATTTCTTTAGTAAGTGGTATATCTATTAATTTAAGTTCTTCTTTTAATGTGGATGGTATTCTTTCTTCATTTAATGTCTTAATTAGAACGTCTTTATAGTTATCAACATTACCTACTACTATGCCTATTTCGTTTAATTCTAAACCTTTATTAGTCAATCGCTTTATTTCTTCACATACCTTTTTAACTTCTAAATATCTATTAGGAGCTTTTATTAACTTAAGCTTTTCACTTTTTTCATATACAGGATGATTTACATTAAATATATCTTCTCCTATTTTTTCAAATATATTTTTATCACTTTTTTGCTTTATCTCCTGTATTTCAAAGCTCATGTCCTGTAAAATCTCTAATGTATTGTTTACCGTAGTTTTTTTGTTATTCGTTTTATACGGAATATTTATGTAAATATCTATATCACTTTTAGTCATCTCTTTTATTATCTGTAACTCGTGGGGTCTAAAGTCAAAAAATTCATCAATCATTATACAATCTAAACTGTCAAAAAAACTTTGGTCTTTATTTAAACTCTCTAGTGCCTTTATGAAACTCTCTTGTTTATCAATAAGGTTATTATCCTTTAGAAACCTTTGATACTCACTATATATAAGACCTATCTCTGTATATTTAGGCTCTTTAGAAATTTTACTATTAAACTCCTCTGGTGTAATCAACGACCTCTTAATCTCTCCTATAATATAACTTACTGAGCTAATAAATCCTTCTATATCTATTAAATCCTTATAATAATTTATTTTACCGCTTTCATATAATTCAATAGCTATGTTAGAAATAATAGTTTCTTTAGTGGCATCGTCAATTTTTGTATATAACTCCTTTGATAAAAGGGATTTTACTATATCGTCAAAGGTGATAACTTGTAGGTCAAAAGCACCTTTTAAATTTTCTAATAGTTGTTCTCTTAATCTCATCATTAAGTTACCCGTCGGTAATATATAATAGAATTTATCCCCTTTATTTTGTTTAAGATATTCTTTAGCTTTATGTATTAATGTTTCTTTATGGTTATTATTGATAGGTCCAAAATAAACTATTTTATCACCCATTTCACCACTCCCTTTTAACAACAAAATCGACTTCGTCGATTTGTTGGTTAGTAGTAAGAATTAAGTTAATTATTACATATAAAATTATACCATATTTAGGGTACAGGGGACTGGGAACTGGGACTAGAAAAAATTAGGCTATTCGCTGTTCGCCTTTCGCTTTTCGATAATAATTCTGTAAATATTTTCTCTTATAAATAAAAAAACCGTGATGGAATTTAAAACTCCACCACGGTTTCTTTGGGGATTATTCATTGTCTTTTTTATTATCTTTATCTAATTCTGCTAATCTTCTTTCGATATTTTTCATTTCTTGTTTTAATACGTTCATTTCTTCTGTTAAGTATTCTTTCATTTCTTCCTTTGATGGTGCATCGTAATATGCTGCATATCTTCTCCCATATCCTAATCCTCTTGCACCTCTTCTGAAACCCAAGCCAAAGCCTCTTCCGAAACCTCTTCCAAAACCTCTTCTAGCTCCCATTCTTCCGTATCCAGTTTCATATCCTGGTCTATCATTACCAGAACAATATCCTAATCCTCTACCTGTCATTGGTCCCATACCTTCTGGTCCTCTTCTATCTCCCCTAGGCATAATTATTCTCCTTTCCAAATATTTTATTAGCATATGCTCATTATTAATTATAATACTATTATGGGCATATGTCAATAATTCTATGCAAAAAAATTCTCTACTATTACAGCAGAGAATTTTTTATTATTATTTAAATTGTTTTGGAACTATAATAAATAATGTTTATATTTATTTTTGTTTTTGGAATCTGTTATTTTTGTAAGATACAAATATAATATTAACATGAGTATCGATGAAAACAACCCAAAATAAAACTCGGGATAGGTCATTGCAAAGCTAATTTCTAAACTGATTCTTCCTGTTATAGTCATATAATGCCAAGTTAAAAATTCATAAACCTCAATCAAAATAATCCCACTTAATGCTATCAGTGGAATCATAGTATTTACTTGTTTTTTCTTAAATCTATACCAAACACCTATAAGAAATACCACTATACATAGTATAGTAATCGGATTAAATAATACTATTGTTCCTTTTATCTCTTGCACTCCTCTCGCACTACCAAACCAGCTTAAAAACATAGGTAATAGACTTATGACTAATGCTATTGTTAAATAGCTTTTTTTCTTTTTATTCATGATACCACACTCCCTATCCTTCCTCATAATATAAAGTAGTTCTATCAATCTCATTTTCTCTAACGAAAAATAATACCTTTACTCACTATATATGTAATGTTTTTCATTTTTGACTAACAACTTGCTTAGAAAGGAATATCTTCATCAAAAAACTCATAATCATTGTATAATCCAATTTTTTTAATATTCTTCTTTTCATCTTCTCTATCCTCAGTCTCTTCTTTAATATCTCTCTCATATTCTTCCCATGTTATTCCATAAGGAGTACCACCTGATGTATATGCTGTAATAAAATAAAAGTCACTATCTGGCCAAAATTCTAATTCTTCTCTTTCTTCATTATTTTTCTTTTGTCCATCTTCTGATTTAAACTTATGTTGTTTGAAAATTTGTTCTTTATATTTTGAATCAATCTCATGTCCTAACAACTCTAATTCAGTTATAGCACATACTTTGTCAACACCAAACCATTTACTATAACCTTTAACTAAGTTTTTTCCTTTATATGTAGGTATCCATTTTTTTGCAACTGGTAATCTTTGTTTTCTGTTATATCTTTTTCTTCTTGGTGCAACCATTAGTGAACCTCCTGGTCTAGGTACTTATCTATTAATTCTTCTGCTTTTTTAATACCTTCTTCAGTAAAATAAACAGATTTTGCCCTCTTACTTCCAAAAACTAGTTTTTCATCAACTAATTCGTCCAAAATTTCAAAAGGGTATCCCTTCCAACTTCTTCGTAGCTTATTGCCAAATTCATCTTCTTCCCATGATGTTAAATACAATAGTAAAAGTGTCAATTCTTTTATTTTAGTATTCACTTAATCCGCTCCTTTTTAAATTTGCTTATATATTTTATATTACATATTATTTCTAGAAAAATATTAAATCCCCTGTTACACAAAACCTATTTTTTATTCTAATTCAATTCTACTAGTTTTCTAGTTTATCCAATTTTTTTCTGTATTTGCATTTTTTAACATTAACAATATCTCCATACTTGTCGTTTGGGTTTCCACTAATGTTTTTAGTAGTTAATACATTTCATACCATTTTTGTGAAATGTATTAACCCTTAGACTATACAATATTTCCAATACACCCCAGAAAAAAATATAATATTAATTTTTAAAATAAACTTTTACTACAATAGCCCAGTCAACTTTTTCAGCCGTTTCTTCGATAGTTTTTTCTTGACTAAAAACACTATCGTCACTTGCCATTAATCCCCAAACACTTATGTCTGAATCATCAGTTACAATTATTTCTTCAGTTAGTTCATACGGTGAATACCCATAATTTTCATCAAATCTTTTAATATACTTTGTAGAACTACTATATCCGTTTTCATTTCCTAAAGAAGTCGTCATTATCATATTATCTGATTTTTCTAGTTCATTATTTATTAATTGTTTAAGTGATATATTAATTTCGCCATCAAACTCTCCATCAATTCTAGTTGAAAATATATCACTAGTTTCAGTTATCTCACCATTTTCCCAAATTTCATACTTGCAGCCAATGAAATCCTTATCACCATTATATTCAATTTTAGCACTTCCTGTAATTAATCCCATATGAGGCTCCAATTTCTTTAATTCTCCTTCAAAAAGGTCACTATCTGAAACCCTAACAGTATTTTCTTCAATTATCTCTGTTTTAGAACATCCTATCAGAACTAATATTATAATTAATACTATACCTCCAATTTTACATTTATTAATCATTATTCTTACCCCCGTTGATGTTTCCTAATGTTAGTAATATATTGTTACCTAAAGTTCCATCTGGTGATAAGTTATATTTAGCTATATTTTACCATCAAAGTATAATAATATCTATCATAAATATCTTCTAAGTATTTGATGATTCCAAATTTGAACTTCTATATAAGGAAAAAAATCATCTGGAAGATCGCCCCACCAACCTTTTTTCGGTAATCCTCTTTCTTTAAATATTGAACATATTTCAGATATTGTAAACACTTTTCCATGATACTCAGGTTGATAATATTTAGGAGACTTATCTCTTCCCAATTGGTATGAAAACATACTATCTATATAAGTAAAGCTTATGTCCTCTTTCTTAAAAGCTGAAAGTGGTATTTGTATTTTTGCTAGTTTTTGTTCCTCCATATTTTGCTCTATCTTTTCGCATTTTCCCAAAACCGCATAAATTGGATAATTTTCCTTAGGGAGGCCTCCTTTTAAAATAAATTGTTCTCTTAACCATAATTCTGTTTTCTTTCTTTGTCTTAAATACCATACTGGATCTTTAAATCGACCCCACATTGCATCATCAACATATAATTTTTTCATTTTTTTTATTGCTTCCTTTTCTGGTAGTGCTGATAAACTTTTAAAAGGAGTAGTGCCATCTCTATAGTAATGAGTTAAATACTTTATCATAAAATACCTCCTTTTTTCAAATATGCCTCCACCTATTTGCAATGTCCTCTAACGTTCTGTCTGTTCACAACGCAACATCCTTTCTTGTTCCTGTCGTATCAAGAACACTCTGTTAGGTAATGTAGATGCCAGAAATAACCAAGCAATTAATTTATGCTTTCCTTGCATAGTATTATTATACTCTCACCTGCTTTTTATCTCTTTATTTAACTTAGAACTTTTAAAGTTAAGTGTTTTAACCCTTGCCAAAAATTCTTTTGGAGGATATGATAATCTGATAAAATAATAGTTCACGTATTCAATTAATGAAAAGGTTAGTATAAATAGATTAAATACTTTATGTTCGCCAAATACTATAATTACAATTAAATCTAATACAAACAATACGATATTACTATTTCTCAAAATAATGAAAAACAGTTGATATCGCTCTTTATTATTTACTCGACGTAAAGTTTTTCTTTTCAAATATAGCCAAAAGAAACTACCTTGTAGTAAAATATAAATCAAAATATAAAATGATATGATATCAATCCAACCTATACTTATATTCAGCGTCCAAACCCATGTATAAAAACAAAATGTAAATGAAACAGCAGCTAAAAATTCTCCTAAACATAAACTGTTTAATTTTCCAATAACACTTTTTCTTTTTTTACTCATTTATTCCTCCATATCTCACTATAGTACTTTATAGAGCCTGCAAACGCCTAATGCGACAACTGACTCGGTTATAGAGATTGATAATCTAAAGATAGATATAGTATTCCTCTATTTAAAACATAGGCTCTCAAAATAAAAATAGCTGTTAATGTTCCATAATATGCTTTATCATAATATTTTCTTTAATTAAGGTATTCTTTAATAATTTGTAATTTCCTCTATTTTTTTCTAATGTTTATGATTATGAGACTTATTAACATAGAATAGGAACAGGAATCTAGGGATAAGAGGAATAGTGGCTCATTGTTAGTAACTTTTAATCCATTTCTTAGCTCTTAATTCTTATGGTCTATTCGCTGTTCACCTTTCGCTTTTCTATAATAATTTTATACAAAAAAATCCCCTGCCATTGCAGCAGAGAATTTTATTCATTATCATCCATTCTTCCTCTTCTTCGATGTCTTCCTAAGCCTAAACCTCTACCTCCACATCGTCTTCTACGACAAATTTCCATAGGCTTACTATCACAATGAACATCTTCAGAGCCACATTCTGGACATTTATAATGTGTGATTTTTTCATCTAAATCTTCTACTCTATTTTCCCATGTATAGCCACAGTCTTCACATACAAGTTTACATATCTGTTGAGTGTATTTTCCACCCTTTATTCTTACTGCCTTACCATTAATAAGACTATCAGCTACCTTCTTCTTTGCTGAATTATAAATTCGCTGGAAAGTTTGTCTGGAAACTTCCATTCTTTCAGCACAAGTAGCCTGGTCTAATCCTTCAAGGTCTCTTAATCTTATTGCCTCTAATTCTTCTACCTTAAGCACATTTTCTTCTAATTCACATTCAGAAACATCTATCGGAACAAAATGTCTATATTCTGGTAAACTTTCAATTCTACGCCATTTTACAGGCCTAGGCATCCTTACACCTCCAAAAAATAATTCTATAATTAATATTATATTACTAATTAACAAAAAATAAAAGACATATTGTTTGTTAATAGTCCGTAGTCAGTAGTCAGCAATTATAACGTGTTTTTCCATATTACGACAATATAGCCCTTTCGTACTACATGATTTTGGTATTTTCGCCTCATCACTTATCTTCAGAAAAGTATTATACTTAAAGTAAGTAATTATAACGGAGGTCATATAATATGACTAAAAAAAATATAAACATGATGGTTAAAAAAAATGCCCGTTTAAAAGGAACTATAAATACGTCAGAATCAATAGAAATACAAGGTATATTTAAAGGTAAAATCTTTTCAAATAAAACAGTATATATAGAACCAACAGCACAAATAGACGGAGATATTATAGCAGAAAATGTAATTATAAGAGGTAATGTAAAAGGAAATGTCACTGCTAAAGCTAAGATTCACCTTACATCAACTAGTAAACTAGAAGGTCAAATAATTGCTAAAAGGTTCATTATTGACAATGGAGCATATTTTTTAGGTCAATGTAAAAGAATAAAACCTAAATTAGCTAGCTAGTTTCTAATTCCCCTTTCATATATAAAGAGTAGGGCTAGATGTATCCAGCCCTACGTTTTTTCATTTCAATTTAAAACACATAATCATTATTCTCTGATAATTCTTTAGCTTTATCTATAAGCTTATTTAATAAGGTTATCATTATTTCTGATTTTTCATATGCTTGTTCATAATGTTTTTGTGCACTATGTCTATCATTATCTCTAATGAAATCTATTACTAAATGACCTATGCTATGCAACTCATTATGATGCTCTTCTATTTCATTCCATATCTGTGTCATCTCTTCATTTTGTGGTTTTATAGAATAATAAAAATGTCCAAAGGAGCACTTATGTCCATCTGTTTGTAAAGGTTTTACTTGCATCTCTTCTACCATCTTTCTTAAAGTGTCTACCCATTCTCTGTGCTTATCTACAGCAGGCTCAATTATGTCTATAAACTCACTGTTATTAAATCTATAAAACTTATTTATTCCTAATTTACCACCTATTTTACCTGCTTTATTTGCTTTATCCTCTATAGCTTCTATAGAGTCTGCAACATTTGATATTCTCTTTGCTATATCTGTTAGTTCTGTGGTAATACTTGATATTTCTTCTACTGATTCAGTTGTGTTGTTTATAGTTGCAGAAACTTCCTCTGTTGCTGCATTAAGCTCTTGACTAAAACTAGCAATCCTAGCTATATCGTTTGTAATTCCGTTTATAAAGCTTAAGTTTTCTTTAAATATTTTATTTAATTCTTCTAATTCTTCTTTAACTTGATTTACACCATCAACTGCTTTTCTTACACTATCAGAACTATTCTTAGATGCTGCATTTATTTGCTCCATTAATTCATTAAGAGAATCTATAAATTCTTTAGTATCAATAGATAGTTTTCTTATTTCCTCTGCAACAACATTAAATCCTCTACCATGCTCTCCTGCTCTGGCTGCTTCTATAGATGCGTTTAATGCTAATAAATTTATCTGCTCTGCTATTTGATTAATTCCTTCAATTGCAGCTTTAACCTTTTCAGTAACATTAATCAACTGTTCTACATCTGTATTCATCTGTGTTGATAAATTACTAACGTTATTTATCTCATCTTTTATACCTTCTAATGAGCTACTACTTTTATTGGTATTTGTATTAATCTCAGCAGCCTTATCTGATATATGTAGTATAGAATTTACAAACTCATCTGAATTTGTAGAGACTTGAGTAATACTTGCAGCTATTTCTTCAAAAATACTATATAAATTATCTGATACATTACTTATCTTTTCTGTCGTATCATTTATTGTTTTTGATTCGTGCTTTAACTCCACATCAAATGTACTAATCTCAATTGCTATATCTAATACTAAATACATTAATTCTTTTATGTCATACTTATCAGTCAATAATCGTTTTCTTAAATCTACTAATTTTTCTACTACCTTGTCACCCTTTTTATTTTCTAAGCTAGTGTCTAAGTCTCCCGATATTATCTTATCAATAATTTCCTCATAGATTTTCCTTTTATTACCTAACATTTTTTCACTCCTTATGTAGCTTTTTTAACAATCCTAAGTTAATTTATATATACCCTTTTTTTATATTGTTAACTGTTTATTTTATATTAATTTTTACTTCTTTTTAAAAAGGCGACTAAAGTCGCCTCAAATAATCTCTCTAACCAATATTCTTATACTTTAAAATCAATCCTGTAACTAATGCAGTCGTTGGTATAGCTATAATAATTCCTATACTTCCTGCTAATGACCTTACTATCTCTGTAGCTATCAAATCTAAATTTAATATTTCCTGCATAGGTGTATCATATGCCATAAAAAGTAATAGTAAAGGTATAGCACTACCAGTATAAGCTAATATTAGGGTGTTAGACATTGTCCCCATCACATCTCTACCTACATTCAAACCTGACTTAATTAATTCTTTTGGAGATATGTTAGGATGAATCCCTCTCATCTCATACATTGCAGACGCAATAGACATACCTACATCCATCACTGCTCCTAATGTACCTATTATAATACCTGCAAATAATAATCCTCTAAAATCGAAGCTTATGCCTTGTGGAATATACATAAGCATACTAGCTTCGTGACTACTTAATCCAGTTAGTTTAGCTAAACTACCTACAATATAGGATAAAACTGCAGCAAAAATTACTCCGCCAGCTGTTCCTATAATAGCTGATATAGACTTTATGTTTATACCACCAATTATGAAAATTGTAAGTATAGTTATTGCAATAGATGAAACTATTGATACCCATATAGGATTATAGCCTTTTAAAATAAGAGGAAGCATTACTTTAGCAACAATTAAAACTGTAATAGCCAATGTAGCCATTGATTTTAATCCTTTTATCCTTCCCACTACTAAAAGCAATAGTATAAAAGCAATTAATAAGTACATCATATATTTATCTCTAACAAAATCAGAGATAAACATTTGTGGAGCTTCCCCCTCTGTCTCTTCAACTGCTAAAACTACTTCATCTCCGGCTTGCACTTTTATATCATATGCTACATTATTACTCAAATTGTTTTCTATAATAAACTCTTCCCCTTTATATTTTCCAGTAAGAACTTTTACCTTTACAATCTGTGTAGAAAATGTAAATGAATCCTCACTCTCATCTGCATTTGTTTCTGATATTACTTCGATAACTTTTCCCTTTGCAGTTCCCATTGTAGGTTCATGTACTGATGTTTGTTCAAAATCATCTGCAAATACTGGTAAAGTCATTACTAATATTATTGTGATAATTGTAGCCAATATTCTCTTCAACATTAAGCACCCCTTTATCTATAGTTACTTTCATAGTTTATTATACTATATAATATTGATTTTTTATAGCATTAGCCAATATTAGAACAAAGTCTACTTTATGTTTTTATAAGTTAATAGTTCGTTGTTAGTAGTTAGTAGCATTTTAGTCAGTTCTCAGGTCCTAGCTGTCAGCTCTTAGAAAAAATAAGAAAGCGACTAAAGTCGCTTTTTAAATACTAGGGGTACTGATTTAATAGAAAGAATAACATTTTTTCTTCATTTTATCCTTATACATCCTATTATCAGCTATATTGAATAAATTCTTCATACTATCTTTAGATTTATGACTATACGCTGTTCCAATAGAAATTTCTATTGGTAACTTTGGTTTCTTAATATTGAACCGTTCTTATGTACTAGCATTAATTCAAGCTGTCCTTCTTCTTTGCCTAGAATATCTTTACTATTACCTTCTAATATAAACTCCTGAAAATTTCGTCCCTTCATTCCGTCTGAAGTATATCCAAGTAAATCTATACAGTTTGAAGTCACATGTTCTATATTACCCATCGAATTTAATTTTATAAAGATTTCCCTTGCTATCTGCTCTGAAAAATCCTGTATCTTAAATTCCATATAAACCTCAATTCCCTCATCAAACCTTATACCCACATATTAATTATACATAAATTTAATTATATAGCAAATATAACCACAATTAATAATGATTAAAATATTTTTAAAAAATTAGAAAACAAAAAAAACCACCAGGCAATCAAATACCTAGTGGTTTTTATCTGGTACCCCTTCAGGGACTCGAACCCTGGACACCTTGATTAAGAGTCAAGTGCTCTAGCCAACTGAGCTAAAGGGGTATAATTTTACTGTGTGAAATTTATTATACTACTTTTATGGGCATTTGTCTATAAACATTTGTTGGTTTTTCTATTTGTTTTTTCTATATTTAAAAGTTTTTATATTTGTTATGTCTATATACTCTTCTCTTAATATTCCCATAACTATTTCATCATGGTATTTGCCATTTCTAAATATCCTTTGTCTTATTCTTCCTTCTTCAATAAATCCACATTTCTTATATGATTTAATAGCCCTTTCATTAAAGGCAAAGGCATGTAGTTGTACTTTGTTAACATTTATTTGGTTAAATATAAAGTCTAATAAAACCCTCATTGCATCTGTTCCATATCCCTTGCCTCTATAATCCTTATGGCCTATCATTATACCTACTATTGCAACTCCATTTTTTAAATCTAACTCATTGATTCCGCATCCACCTATATATAATCTATCTGCTAATGTTTCAATTGCAAAATTATAGGTGTTTTTATTGTCCTTTTGACTTTCATACCATGCTTTTTCCTGCTTAAGAGTTACAGGATATGGTATTCCAGTCCAAAGGTTCAGTATAACATCTGGGTCATTCATATACTCATATGCTAACTGTATATCCTTTTCTTCTAGTCCCCTTAATCTTACTTTTTCCCCTATTAACATAAGATTTTCCCCCTTTATTTAATCCCAATTATAATTATAATATAAAAACAACTCCAACAATAGATTTATATAAGTCTATTGTTGGAGTAATATAATACATTTATGCTAATCCCCTACTAATTTTCTTTCTAAATAGAAGGAATATTATAAAGGTCAATCCTAATATCCAACTCGCGTATACTCCTATTTGCCCCCAGGTTATATTATTTAATAATATGTCTCTAAACCCTATAAAAGACCAATAGGGTGGAGCCCAGTACAATAGAAAATGCTTACTTTCAGGTAGTAATAAAGCTCCTATTATTGATAATGATACTATTATAAACACCGCTTTCATGTTTGTAATTCCTGTAATCTGATTATTGCTAATTACACCTATTAAAAATCCAATCAATATTCCAATCAAAGAGCTTACTATAGTCATTACTAATACCATCATTTTATTTACATTAAGCATACCTAAAATCCATAATACAATATATACGTGTATTATAGGAAGAACAATACCTACAATACTTCTACCTATTATAAACTCAAGCTTAGTCATCGGTGTAACATTAAGTGCTTTAATAGTATTGGATTGCTTTTCTTCAATAATATTAAATCCAATAGTCACTCCCCCAATTAATACTGCCATTTGGATTATAGATATTGCTCCTATTAATGCCACCGGTGACCTTTTCACTCCTATATCCGTTACATTTAAGTCTATATTCAACTTATTTTCTCTCATCATATCCTTAATTATCATTTGAGGTATTACTTCTGTATCATGGGACTCATTACCTTCTAATATTACTTGAAACTTTCCCTCATTATTTTTAGTTATCCCTGCAACGTCATCTACATCATTAACCCTATCTTTTATTTCTTCTATACTGTTATACTTTTCAACTTTTCCGTACTTTTCAAATTCCTTTATCACTTCTCGGTCTAAATTTTCATCTACTGCAAATTGTAGTGAAGCAGATTGTACACTGGGAATAAAAAAACTAAATCCTATTGTCAAAAGAATCGGTGCTATAAACATATATAACATCAAATAATCTCTAAAACTATTCAACATATCCCTTTTAAAAACATTTAATATTCTTCGTATCAAATCTTACACCCCCTTTAATCCCTAGCTAAATGTAATCTATATGTTAATATTGAAATTCCATAGGTGATAATACTAACAACCAATAAATACAATGCTGTCGAATAAATAATGCTACTGTTTCCTGTTTGAAATATGGCTTCTCTAATAGCAAACATTAATGGATATGTTGGAAGTATAGTAAAAAACCATGGAGCAAAACTTGGGAAAAAATATGATACTGTTGGAATACTTAGTACAAGAGTTATAGCTATTATCCATATCATTGCTTGAGATAAATTCTTAAAGAAACTTGCTACAATTAAGCCCAATGAAGAAGCAAATATTCCTCCCAATATAACTATAATTAACAGACTTACATAATCAGCATCAAATCCAACCACCAATATAGTGCTTATTAGTACTGATATTATCCCTAATATTAGCATTAAAGTAATCTTTGATGCCAAGTATTCAGGAAGTCTACCTGGTGTTACAATATATGCTTTTATCGTTCCTTCATCCTTTTCCATAAATATCAATGCTGCTATTAAAATAAATCCAAGCATTACTGGTTCTGTTAACACAAATAACGGAAGTACGTTTTTGTTTGTAGGTATCTTTTCAACGTTTAATCCCTGTTTTAGTTTTACAACATCTATTTCTATCTCCTCATTAAATACACTATTTATTTCATCCCTCATTGATAGAAGTAGTGCATTTTTTACCTGCTCATTTTCATATCCCTGTAATATAAATTCTATCGAAGGTTTACCTTGTTTTGCTGTAATTACCATCCCAATGGAATTTGTACTCTTCTTCATATTGTCTATTATCTCTTCTCTCGAATTAGCTTTATAGATTTTATCATGTTCTTCCTCTGATTGACCTATCATCTCTTGCAAATATGCTTTCATTTCACCTTCGTAATCTATATAGTAATATACGCTAGGCTTTATACTTGTATCTTCAGGTATTACAAACTGGATTATACCAACAAATAATAAAGCAACTATTATAACCATTAGAAAATAGTAATTTCTAAATCCAGTTATTATATCTTTTTTAACCAGTCCAAGAAATCTATTAAGCATCTATTTCAACCCCCTACCTGTAACCTTCATAAATATTTCTTCTAGGGTAGCTTCCTGTGAGTGCATTGTTTCTATTTTTCCTTCATTTATCAACTTGTTTAGCTTTTGCTTATCCCTATCATCAAGTAATGATAGACTTTCTTTCTTTAGTTCTTCATTTTCTCTATATTCTACCTTCACCAACTTTTCTCCATATTTAAGTTTTAGATTTCTTGGTGAATCTATAAGCTCAATTTTTCCTTCATTTATAAAAGCCACTCTATCACATAATTCATCAGCTATATGCATATTGTGAGTTGTTAAAAACATAGTAACTCCTTCCTGCTTTTTCTGCCAGATTATATCCTTTATTTGACTAGCAGTAGTAGGGTCTAGACCTGAAATAGGTTCATCTAAAAACCAAAGTTCAGGATTATTTATCAGTGATCTAGCAAAAACAAGTCTTTGCTTCATCCCCTTGGAATACTCTCCAGCTTTCTTTGTAGCTGCATGTTCTAATCCTACCATTCTTAATAGTTTCATTGGTTCTTTAGTGGGTACACTAAACATCTTTCTGTAAAAATCTAAATTTTCAAAGCCAGTTAACTTTTCATAGATATTTGGATGCTCAAATGATACTCCAATTAAATTAAATATTTTTTCAGTTGGCTTTCTAACGTCTATTCCAGCGATAAAAGCTTCACCTTTCTGTAAAGTTAATAATCCCGTAAGAATTTTTTGAGTAGTTGATTTACCTGCTCCATTTGGACCTAAAAATCCAAATATCTCTCCTTTTTTTATTTCAAAACTAATCCCCTTTACTGCATAATTTTCATCGTTAGTATAAGAATGATATAGGTTCTTTACCTTTAACATCCTATTTAACCCCCTTATTTTTTAATACCATTTTCAAGTACATAAATCATTGTATCTACTAATGACATTATTTTGTCATCATCTGCAATTCCATTCTCAAGATAAAAATATTCACCTATTGATATACTTAATGATGTAATCATATGAGCAATTACTTTTACATCTAAATCTTTAACAATCTCTCCCTTTTCAATCTCCCTTCTTAATATTTGTTCAAAAAAGTTATCACTTTTAGGCATGTTTTCTCCTAAAATTTCTTCCTTTAACTTAGTATCTGTATCTTTCATAAAATTTTGTCCTATAGTTGCTAATTTGGGGTTATCTTTTGCAAATTTTAATCCTGCTATATAAAGTTCTCTAACTATCTGAAAGAAATTCATATCCTCCATATTTCCAATTACATGCATTAAATATTGTAACTTCTTTTCAGAAGATAATTTTATGATGTATTTAAATAAATCTTTTTTATCTTCAAAGTACTGATAAAAACTTCCCTTTGCAATATCTGATTTTTCAACAATTCTATTTATGCTAGCCTTGTGATAAGTATGTTTAGCAAACTCATCTATTGCGGCTTCTATTATTCTTTCTCTTTTTTCTTCAGGTAAATTGAAAAATGTATCCTTTGGCAAACATATCCCTCCTTTGTGTGTAGTATGTGACTAAACAGTCATATTTATGGTAAAAAAATAATTTCTTGTGTGACTCTTAGGTCATGTGACTCTTTAGTCATATTGTACTACATAAATTTCCTTTTGTAAAGGATTTTTGAGCAAAAAAATTTGAGCTGGATACATCCAACTCAAATTCCCTACTAACTACTTACTGGTAACTAATCTACATCGGTGCTTTTTCATTTAAGAAAAATACTGACAGTGTTCCTGGACCCGAATGGGCTCCTATTGCACACCCTGCGAAGTTAACAACAAAATCTTCACATCCAAACTTTTCTCTTATCATTTCTTCAAGTTTCTTAGCTCCCTCTATGTCATCTCCATGATTTATACCTATTGTTTGATTTTTTAAGTCTACTCCTCTCTCTTCCATTATTTCAATCATTCTTTTTAATACTCTCTTTCTACCTCTAATCTTTTCAATAGGTATTAGCTTACCATCTTCAACATCTAATATAGGTTTAATATTTAATAGTCCTCCTACAAATGCAGCAGTACGGCTAACTCTCCCACCTCTATATAAATATTCTAAATTATCCACTGTAAATATGTGCTCCATATGTTCAGAATAAAATCTAACTGCTTCTAGAATCTCCTCCTTAGTTTTACCTTCTTTAGCCATTTGTGCAGCCTTATATACTACAAGTCCAAACCCAACAGAAGCACATTTTGTGTCTACTATATCTAAGTCAAAGTCAGGATACTCATCAAGTACCTCTTCCCTTGCCATCAGTGCAGAATTATATGTACCTGATAATCCTGATGAAAACGCTATATATATACAACTTTGATTTTGTTTAGCATACTCTGTAAATCTTTCTTTAAATATATTAGGTGGTATTTGTGCTGTCTTATATATTAGTCCATTCCTCATATCTTCATATAATTTTTTAGGTTCTATTGTTTCTCCATCTAAAAACTCATTATCGTCTAAATAAACTAAAATAGGAATTTGGTCAATTTCATACTCTTTTAGAATATTAGCAGGTAAATCACAAGCACTGTCAGTAATTATTTTCACAGTCATCATATCAACTCCTCATCGTTTATTCTACCTAATTATACATAATTATTATACATATGTAAATATTTCTCAGTTTGTACCAATTATATTATTACCATTATAATTATTTAGCAAACCCTTATATTTGTATATCTACTTATATATATTCTACATTACTTAATAACTTCCTTTTTTAAAAATGAGAACAAAGTTCAGGTTTTGGCTATTAGCTCTTCGCCATTAGCTATTTGCTAAATACTACATTATATCTTCTAAAGTCTGAGTCTTAGGATTATAGTTTATAAATCGCTTGAATGAAGGTATAAACGCTAATGGAATAAAAAATAACAATGTTATCATAAAACAAGAAAATATAATAATTTTAATAGGAATAAATTCAGCTATTATTCCTCCAACTGCCATAGCTATCGGAGTTAATCCTTGCAACACTGTTCCTAATAAACTATTTACTTTACCTCTCATATTTTGAGGAACCGTTAATTGCACTGAAGAATTGAGAAATATGTTTATAATAGCATTAAAAAATCCTGCTATCAAAAGTAAAATCAACATAGGAATTAAGTGGTTAAAAAACGGAAAGAAAGCATAGCAAACTTCTGATATTATGGCTGATATAATAAATACTTTAAATCTTTTTTCAGGTGTTATGTCTTTTAGGGATGTATATAGCATTCGTGAACTACTCGCCATTGAAATGGCAAGCTTCGAAGTCGCAAGTTAAAAACTTGCTACCT
>NZ_ARZA01000195.1 GCF_000387765.1 Caldisalinibacter kiritimatiensis | reverse complement strand
TCTTAATTTATGAAGGGTGAGATTATGTTATATCCAAGAGCACCAAATGAAAAAAGCCTATCAACTCAAATAAATGCCGCCAAGCATGTTTGACAGAGTTAATAGACCACTTAATTAAAGTTTATAGTAAATTAGTGTAAATTTCAAGATTTGGGTAGATTGGTATTATTATAAATTTATGACTAAATTATATATTTTACTTTGTAAAATATTGAGTGAAAGGGAGGAGAAAATGAATACAAGTTTTAAAAGAAAGTTAATTTTATTTATTAAAAAAATGATAGACGGAATAATATTGTTAGTTGGAATTATAACTATGGAAAAAGCATATGAGTCAACTGGTAAAATAACAGTTATTTTATTGATTTTAATAGTAGCAATATGTTTATTTTTATTGAATCATTATATATTTTTAAAAAAATAATAAAAAATGACTAATGAAGTTTTCATTATTATCAGTTACAGTTATAATGTTTTATATTATACTAGATATAATGTGATATGTTATGCTAATGTAGTTATTTAATAGATTCCTATGTCGTGATTTGTGTTATTGATAATAGGTTTTCTACAAACTTTTCCTTTTCTTTAGCTAATTTCTCTTGTATTTCTAGACCTATCAAAGTATTTTGTTTTATAGTTCTCCATTAATCTGTAGACTATGCATATAATAACACCATATAAAAACAATGGTACGAATGTACTATATAAACACTATTGACAAATAATAGAAAATAAATTACAATAAAGTTAACAGCAAATCAAATAATATAAACACAAATTGAACGGAGAGATGAACATGGAGCTATTAACAATAGGTGAAAAAATAAGAAGGTTAAGAAAAGAGAAAAACATGTCATTAAGAGAACTAGGGGAAGACTTTGTTTCAAAGGCACAACTAAGTTATATTGAGAATGGTAAAGCAAGCCCAAATATTGAGTTACTTAAGTATTTAGCTCAAAAATTAGATGTAGATTTAGAATATCTTTTAGAAACAGAAAAGGACCAGGTAAAAAGGTATTGTAAATTATGGTTAGAAGAAATGTCGGCACATGTGAATCTAGATAATATTACTAAAGTAGAAGAGGTTTATAAAAAAATTAATAAATATGCCAAGGAATATGATTTAGTAGAAATTCTAGGAGAGAATAACCTACTAATTACACAAGCCTATATTAATGAAAAGTTATATGATAGAGCCTTAGGTTCCATACAACAAAGCTTTTATTATTACTCTAAGGTTAGTAACATAGAAAAAATAATAGAAGTGATAATTAAGGAAGGCAATATATATACATTAAAAGGATTATATGAAGTAGCATTAAATAAATATAGACAAGCACATACCTTTTACAGTCAACTACCTGTTAAAAAATTAAAGTTAGAAAGCAATATATTATATAATATTTCAACATGTTATCACATATTAAAAGATAAAGAAAATGCAAAGAAATATGCAGAAGAAGCTTTAAAAATAGACAAGCAACTAAAGGATACAAAACGATATGCTCAAAGTTTACTTAAATATGCATCAACACTTATTATTAATGGAGAATATATAGAAGCAGAAAATATTCTGAAACAAGCCAATAGTTTACTTAAGAAGAAAGAGGATGAAAAAACAAAAGCCTTTATAGAAAATAACTTTGGATGTGTGTATTTAGAGTCAGGTGATTATGAAAATGCCTATAAACATTTAATGAAAGCAAAACTGATCAAGGAAGAAATGAATTTAGATGAACTACCAACAACATTATTTGAACTATATAAATATCACATAAAAGTTGGAGAAGATGAAAAGGCCATAAAACAACTAGAAAAAGCCATAGAGTTCAGCAAAGAGAGAAAACTAAAAGAACATATAATTAAAGGCTTAGATTATTATGTTGAATACTTAATGGATAAAAAATCATATAAAGAAGCAATATTGAAAATTAAAGAACAAACATCACTATTAGAACAAATGGAGATGAAAAAGGTACTTGTAGATGCATATCTAAAACTTGGTAATACCTATAATTTATTAGGAGAAAAGGAGAAGGCATTAGAAGCTTTTGAAAAGGCTTATATAATTAATAAATAATAAAAGGAAGGTGGTGATTAAAATGAAAAAGATATTTACATTTATTATAGCAGCAATATTAATGTTTAATTTAGCAACTATATTTGAATCACCAAAAACAACTAATAATAACGTAATAGTACAAGGTACTATATATGAGTTAGATGATGAAGACCATGGGGGATTGAGAGGATAAAAGTTTAGTAAGTATTATGTTTATTTAGATATAAGAAAGGGGTGAGATTATGTTATATCCAAGAGCACCAAATGAAAAAAGCCTACTAACTTAAATAAATGCCGGCAAGCATGTTTGACAGAGTTAATAGGCCACTTAATATAAGTATACTGTAGATATAAAAGATTTTCAATATTTGAGTGTCAATTGTTACTGTCAAGTAATAGTTGGCAATTTTTCTTTTTCAAAATTAATCATCCAATAATTTT
>NZ_ARZA01000194.1 GCF_000387765.1 Caldisalinibacter kiritimatiensis | reverse complement strand
AGAAAAAATGTTTATAGAATTATTATCGAAAAGCGAAAGGCGAACAGCGAATAGCCTAATCTTTTCTAAGAATTAAGAGCTAGGAGCTGAGAACTGACTGAAAAGCTACTAACTAACAAATCGACGAAGTCGATTTTGTTCTATTAATGGAGGTGAGAAATGTGCTAAAAAAGATGAAGTTGACTCAAAGGCTAATTATTTCTGTAGTTATATTAGCGGTACTACCACTATTAGTGCTTTCTTTTGTTAATTATATGACTATTGATGAGGTGTTAAATGAAAAAATATATGAGCTTATTACAGAGCAGGGTAAGAATAAGGCAGCTAAGATTGATCAATGGTTTATGGGCAAAAAAAGTGAAATAGAAGCAATAGCAAATGTACCAACTTTGCGAAAAGGAGCAACTGAAGAAGAAAGAGCTAAGTATACAGCGTATAACTTATATCGTTTAAAAAAAGCTCATAAAAATGTATATGATGCACAGTGGTCAACTGATGAAAAAGGAGATTACATATTTGCTGAGCCTGACTCTCAAGGAAACGTAAAGTCAACAAAAGTTGGTAGTATCAAGGATAGAGATTATTGGAAAACTTTGATTAGTGGACAAACTGTAGTAAGTAATCCTCTAATCTCTCGTTCTACTGGAAAACCCGCAGTAGTTATTGCAGCTCCAATAAAGGGTTATAATGGTGATTATATAGGGACTGTAGGTAATAATGTATTACTTACATTTATTGACGAAACATTGAAAGATATAGGATTAAGTGAAAATAGCTTTGCTATACTAACTTCTAGAGATGGAACATTTATAGTACATCCTAATAAAGATATGGTGATGAAGAAAAATGTAAATACAGAAGATGATTCGTTAAGCAAAGCTATAGTTTCTTTGATAGGAAAAGAAGGTGAATTTAAAGAGGTAGAATATAAAAATAGCACTAAGGTTGTAGCTAATTATAAGATTAAAGAGGCAGGTTGGACTTTAACTATTGTAGGCGATTATAATGAACTATTTGCAGCAAGACAAAAGATAATATATAAAACATTAATTATTATAGCTTTAGTTTTTGTTTTTGTTGTATTAGCAGGATACTTTGTAATAAAGGGGATAAAAGGCCCAATAAATGAAATAAAAGACGTCATTGTTAAAGCAAGCAATGGTGACTTAACAGGTAGATTGAAGGTAGTTACTGATGATGAAATAGGTGAGCTTGGAAAAAGCTTTAATACTATGATGGATAATGTAGGGAAACTATTAAATGAAGTAAAAGATTCTTCCGATACAGTGTTAGAGTCTTCTAGCTCTTTATCAGATATAACAGAGCAGACAAGTGCTGCTACAAGTGAAGTGGCAAGGACTATTGAAGAAATTGCTGAAAGCGCAAGTGGACAAGCTAAAGATACAGAAAACGGAGCTATAAGAACAAATGAACTTGCAAATAATATACAACAAGTAGCAGATAATATTGAGAATTCAATAGATAAGTTTACAGCATTAAGTGATCTTAGTGAAAAAGGATTAAATATTGTAGAACTATTAACCAATAAATCACAGCAGGTAAACGAAGCAAGGGAAGTAGTAAACAATATGGTAAAATCTGTGGAAAATGGCTCTAAAGAAATAGAGGTTATTATAGATACAATAAGTCAAATAGCAGAACAAACAAATCTTTTAGCTTTAAATGCAAGTATAGAAGCAGCAAGAGCAGGTGAGTCCGGTAGAGGATTTGCAGTAGTTGCTGATGAAATAAGAAAACTAGCGGAACAGTCAGCGGAGGCTACAGAAGGAATTAGAGAAGTTATTACAGGAATACAACAACAGTCTAATGAATTATCTACCTCTACTATCAAAGCGATAGAGTTAGGAGAAGAACAAAATAAAGCAGTTAGAGAAACTGGTGATTTGTTTAATCAGATTTCAGATACAATAAAAGAGCTAACTGAAAATATACAGAAAATAGAAAGATTAAATAGTGAAATGATACATAAAAAGAATGAGATTGTAGCAGTTATAGAAAACATATCGGCTTCTTCAGAGGAAACTGCAGCAGCAACACAGCAGGTTTCAGCTGGTGCAGAGGAACAGTTGGCTTCAATTGAAGAAGTAGCTTCATATGCAAAGGAACTAGAATCATTAGCAGAAGGGCTTAAAGATAGTGTTAATAAATTTAAACTACAGTAGCCAAGGGATTTTTCCCTTGGTTTTTTTACGTATTAATTTAAATTATCGAAGTAACGCAAAAAAATATTTTTCATATAATGTTAGTAATGAAATTTAAAATCTAAAAGGAGATGAGTTGATGAATAGAGAGAGGGATAATGATTATTATAGAGAAGCTCCAATAATGCCTGCACAACCGAACATGGAATATCCAATGCCTTTGATGCCCAATACACCAAATATGCCTATGCCGTATTATCAACCAATGATGGACCCAATGATGCAATGGTGTATGATGAATTGTATGAGGTATATGTGTCCTATGATGAATCCTAATATGCCTTATATGGTAAACCCAATGATGCCTAATCCTAATATGCCAATGCCTTATTTTCCTCCTATGATGGAAAATGAAATGGACATGGAAAATAATTATATGTATCCAATGTATCCATCATGTCCACAACCACATATGAGATAAAGTAAATCTTAAATAAGATTACCTAACAAAAAGGACTATTTACTATTTATTTAGTATTTAGTCCTTTTTTATTATCTAAGAAAGTATATTTACTGTATAGCTTGTAATTAAGCTAAATACGAGTTTGAAAAGTAGAAAAAATGTTTATAGAATTATTATCGAAAAGCGAAAGGCGAACAGC
>NZ_ARZA01000193.1 GCF_000387765.1 Caldisalinibacter kiritimatiensis | reverse complement strand
AAATGTTTATAGAATTATTATCGAAAAGCGAAAGGCGAACAGCGAATAGCCTAATTTTTTTACCAACTAAGAACTAAGAGCTGACTAAAATGCTACTAACTACTAACAACGAACTACTAACTAACAAATCGACGTAGTCGATTTTGGTTTACATATTATAAAGTTCACAACTTTTGGAAATAAATACAACTATATAAAAAAATTACATCTATAGATTATATTGACACAGAATTTGTATATAGAATAGAATACACTAGAAGCCAATAATTTGGAGGGTAAGAAATGAGCGATAAAATTATAAAGAATAAACTGTTTAGTATAATAGTAGTTACTTTTTTAATAGTGATAAGTAGTGTGCTTGTGTATCAGCATGTAGAAAAGGATGTAGTATTATATATAGATGGACAGTCTAAAGTGGTAAAGACCTATAGTAAAACTGTAGGTGAATTATTACAAGAAAATAGAATAGAGCTTGAAAAAAAGGACTATATCAATGTAGACGAAGATATGAGATTAAAGGATAATATGAATATTGTAATAAGAAAAGCACTCCCTGTTACAGTTTATGACGGTAAAATAATAATGCAGGATGAATCATCAGGAAAAACAGTTGAGGATGTATTAAAAGATTTAAATATAAAAATTGATGAAAATGATGAAATTAATCCTGATTTAGATAAAGAGATTTCTTCAAATACACAAATATATATTACTAGAGTAGACGAAGAAATAAAGAGTGAAATCCAAGAGATACCTTATGATACTATAATAAAATATAACGAAAATTTGCTAAAAGGAGAAATAAATAAAATACAACATGGTAAAAATGGCAAAAAGGAGTTAGAGATAAAAGAAACATATATCAATGGAGAACTTAAATCAAAGAAAATACTAAGTGAAAAAATAAAAGTAGAGCCTAAACCAGAAATAATTGAAAAAGGTACTAAACACTATATTGCTACTTCTAGAGGTAATGTGACTTTTAGAAGAAAGCTTATTATGACAGCAACAGCCTATGATTTATCTTATCAGAGTACAGGAAAAAGACCGGGAGACCCAGGATATGGCATAACTGCAACTGGCACAAAGGCACGTCCAGGAGTAGTGGCTGTAGACCCTAACGTTATTCCGTTAGGGACTAAACTATATATCGAATCACTAGATAGTAGAGAGGATTATGGTTTTGCAGTAGCAGAAGATACAGGAGGAGCAGTAAAGGGTAATAGAATAGACCTTTTCTTTGCGGACCATCAAGAGGCATTAAAATTTGGTAGAAGAAGGGTAAAGGTTTATATACTTGAATAGGATTTTGGAAGAGAGCAGTTTTCTGCTCTTTTTTGTTGTAAAATGTTTTAATTACGATACAAAAAGTGTATAATTTTAATACGTATCATGAGAAAATAAAAAGCGTAAAAAATAACGTAAAAAAAGACGTATTGCGTACAAGCTGGCGTAAAAGAAAACGTATGAAGTAACGTAAATAATGATTTGAAAGAAGACGTAAAAAAGGACGTAAAATGTACGATGTTATTTTTACGTTTTTAGCACGTCACTTTGTACGTCTACTTGTACGTCACTTAGCACGTTAGCTAGCTCGGTTTTTAATTTTAAATTGCTAAAAGACTAAGGGGGAAGAACATGATAAAAGAAGTAATAGTCGTAGAAGGTAAAGACGATGTTGCTGCTGTAAAAAGAGCGGTCGATGCAGAAATTATTACTACTGGAGGATTTGGATTTCCCGATGACCTTATGGATAGAATAAAAACAGCGGCAGAAAAAAGAGGAGTAATTATATTTACTGACCCTGATTTTGCAGGAGAAAAAATAAGAAATATAATTTCTAAAGAGGTAAAGAATTGTAAACATGCTTTTTTACCAAGGGACAAAGCCACAAAGGACGGTAATATTGGTATAGAAAATGCTACTAAAGAAGATATAATAGAAGCTTTAAAAAATGCAAGGGTAGAATCGGCAACTGAAAGAAAAGAATTTACAAAGAGTGATTTAATAAGAAATGGTTTAATAGGGAACGAAAGTGCATCTGATAGACGAGATAAATTAGGTAGAATATTAGGAATAGGCTATTGTAATTCCAAGCAGTTTTTTAAGCGTTTAAACAATTATGGAATAACGAGAGAAGAATTTGAAGAAGGAGTTAGGAGGATAGGCTATTAATATGGATAAAAGATTATATTCACCAAAAGCTACAAAGGAAATTATTGAAAAATACGGGTTTAAATTTTCAAAAAGCTTTGGACAAAATTTTTTAATTGATAAAAACATATTAGATAAAATATGTGAAGGAGCTAATATAACTAAAGAAGATGGAGTAATAGAAATTGGACCGGGTATAGGAACTTTAACACAAGAGCTATGCGAAAGAGCGGGAAAGGTAGTAGCTGTGGAATTAGATAATAGACTTATACCTATTTTAGATGAAACTCTTTTTTCCTATGATAATGTAAAAGTTATACAAGGAGATATATTAAAGATTGACATCGAGGATTTAATAAAGACTGAATTTGACAATAAAAAAGTAAAAGTGGTTGCTAATCTTCCATACTATATAACTACACCTATAATTATGAAGCTATTAGAAGAAAGGTACAATATAGAAAAAATAGTAGTTATGATCCAAAAGGAAGTAGCTATGAGAATACAAGCAGCCCCTGGAGGTAAAGACTATGGAGCATTATCTATAGCAGCACAGTATTATTCTAACCCACAGATTATAGCTAATGTACCTAAAAATGTATTTATACCAAAGCCTAAGGTAGATTCAGCAGTAATTATGTTAGATGTATATAGTAAACCGAAGTTTAATGTAAAAGATGAAAAACTTCTCTTCAAAGTAGTAAAGGCAGCTTTTAGTAAAAGGCGTAAAACCTTAGTTAACGCTTTAAGTTCAGGAGGTCTTGGTCTAGAAAAAGACCAAATAAGAGAAATATTAAGTAAACATGATATAGACCATAGAATTAGAGGAGAGAAATTGTCTATAGAAGATTTTATTAAAATATCTGATGCTATATATAGTATTCAATAATTTGGCATGAGGTATAAAAATAATTATTTATTTAGTTAACTATTCCCCTTTTGTTACATATACTTATAATAAGGAATTCAAGGGGGGATAGTTGTGTCCAAATATATAAGGAAATTTGTAATACTTGAAGACAATACTACGAGCTATCTTAATAATAAGAGCAATAAAGCTAAGGGATACGTAAAGATAGAATCACGTGATGGAAAGGGAAAGATACTATTTAATGTAGAGGGCTTGGAAAACATACAAAATAAAGTATATAAAGGATATTTATTAGGAAAATCACGTGGTAAAGTAGTTAAGGCAGAGGTAGGTACAATAATAATAAACGATAAAGGAAAGGGTAGCGTAGAATGGAAGTTTAATCCCAAATCAGTAGGAAACACTGGTGTGTCAATTGAAGACTTTAAATATGTATTAGTAAAGCTTACATCAATTGATAAAAAAGAGACCGATTTAAAGGTACCTTTAATAGGCTATGTTTATAATAAAGATGGAAGCATAGAATCAGTGCTTAAAGAACTACAAAAAACAGACGCAGAATCAAATGAAGTACATATGCCCCAGAAAAAAAGTATAGAAAAGGAAGAGATTAAGATAGAAAATGAAAGAAAAGAAGATTTTAGTGAAATGAAAGTAGAAAAGGAAGAGATTGAAGAAATAGATAAAGAATTACAACATAACTTAAAAGATTCTCAGCAAGTAATGAGTAATAAAACTGAAGAAAAAGAGAATAAAGTCGAAGAAATTCAACAGGAAGATATTAATGAAATAGAAGAAACACAAGAAATAGCAGAAGAAGAAAAAAAGGAAGAGATACAAAAGCATGAATATGATAACGATACTTACAGTGAAGAATATAATACAGAAGTTGAGAAGCCAAAATTAGAAAGTAAAGAAAATCAAAAAGAAGTAGAAGGTAAAAAAACAAATCGTTATAAATTTATAAAAGTTGACCATAGTAAAGATAAGTATTATGCACAAAAAAATAAACAAAACTACCAACAAAATTCTACTTATCAAAATCCCAATTATGCAGACAATATGAATAACTACGGACACCCATTAAATAATAGAAATAATTATACAGATAGTGCTAGAATGTACAGTAAACATGTAGCAGACTATTCAATGAATATACTTAAATTTTTCGAAAAGGTCAACCCATTAAAGCAAGAGCTTGATGGATATACTTGGTGGAAAATAGATTATGATAGTAGAAATGTATATAGAGGTTTTTTACCTTTTTATAACTATATCGTGAATGTTTATTATCCATATCCATTTATGAGTAGAGTAACAACCTGTCAAAATCTCATGAAAAAATATGACCATTATATTTTTGGTATATATGAAAAAAATAATGAAGTTAAATATTATGTATATGGTATACCTGGCAAGTTTACTAAAGAAGAACAACCATATAACGGTATAACGGGATTTCAAACGTGGATAGAGAAAAGGGATTCAGACAAAGATATAGGCTATTGGTTAATTCACATAGATGCTATTAATGGAAGAATAGTGACACCTTTAAAGCCTACTCCACCGAGAAGAAATAGATAGTATCAGTTAAAGAAACGTTGCAAAATGGGTACACTATAATGTTAAAGTAGACGTGAAAATGATATAAGGGAGGGACATGATAATGTCCCTCATTCTAATTTATAAAGCCAGATTTTTCTTGCTAGTAAAAATTTCTATAGCTTCGATTACTTTAGCTAGAACCGATATTTTTATTTGTCTGTCTAAAAGAAAAGATGTTTTTTCACTTTCGTCATTACTTGATAAAAAATACTTAGGAGGAAGATTATTTAGTGCTATTGCCATAATGTCTTTTTTACATTTATCACATTTACATATGTCATATTTGTCAATGATTTCATTTAGAGCATTTTTAACTAAAATTTCCATATAGTTTTTAGTCATATAATCAACCTTTCAAAAAAGATATAAATGAGATTATCATATGAATAAATTAAATACAATATGACATTAGACCTAAATATTGATATTATCAATGTTAACTTAAGGAAACATATCATAAAATATGATATATTAGTATATTATAGATTGAGTTGGTATGTATATTATAAATATTAAGATATAAACGAATATATTTTATATATTAGAGTTAAGCTATATGAAGCAGAAAAAATAATGAATATTATAATTTTTTATATATACTTGATTATATATACCTATAAGGGGTATAATATATATGCAAAATAAAAAACAAGATACGGAGGGTTAGAATATGAAGGAAGTAATAGTTTATACAAGCAGCACATGTCCACACTGTGTAAGTGCAAAACAATATCTTGAGCAAAAGGGTGTAAGCTATACAGAAAAGAATGTTTCAACTGACGCACAAGCTAGAAAAGAATTAATTCAGAAAGGATATATGGGAGTACCAGTAATAGTAGTAGATGGAGAAGATATAGTAGGATTTGACAAAGCTAGATTAGACCAATTATTATAATAAATTAAAAAAATAATAAATTGATGTTTATATATACCCCTTATGGGGTATATTTATTATGAAATAAAATGATAATGGGGGTTTTAATTATGCCAAATGTAACAATTTATACAAGTAGTACATGTCCACACTGTGTAAGTGCAAAACAATATCTTCAACAAAAAGGTGTAGATTTTACTGAGAAAAACGTTTCAACTGATGTGTCAGCTAGAAATGAATTAATACAAATGGGTTACAGAGGAGTACCAGTAATAGTAGTAGACGGAGAAGAAATTTTAGGATTTGATAGAAATAGATTAGAGCAATTATTATAACTAAAAAGAAGGCGACCGCCAAACGAAGGGGCGCCTTCTTTTTTTTATTCGTTTAATGCTTTTAAAAGTTCATCTAAATCTATGCCATGAACTTGAGCAGCTTGCTCTAATGATTCCATTTGAGCTGAAGGACATCCGATACACCCCATACCGAATCTCATTAAAACTTCAGCTTTTTCAGGGTTCTCTCTTAATAATTCACCTATTAGCATATCTTTTGTAATTGCCAATTGTATTCCTCCTTTATTATATATGTATATTTATATTATCATATATGTTTATATAATATAATAACATATTTTTTTATTTTTTTGTGATTAAATAGACAATTATTTAGAAATAACTTTAAATAATAAAATATTTCAACCATTTCTAAATACCATAATATCTTATGCTTTTATTATAAGGTAAATTTTTAATAACTATCAAATCTCCAGGACTTAATTTATGCTCTATACTATTTCTTACTACTTTTAATACTTTATATCTTGCAATAGTGTCTATATTTTTCTCTGGTAAAGCTAGTTTATAGGTAAAAACAGACAATAAAAGACCTATACTCATGATTACCAATAATAATATAACTAGTAATTTGATAAAAAAGATATTAGTGTTATATTCGTTGATTGTTATGGACAAAACCTATATGCTTAGCAGCCATATTGAGCACTCCTATTTCACTAACGTATTATATAGCTAGTATATTTATTTAAAAGCTTTAATATGTACCTATTGCATAAAAAAGTCCTCGATTTTAAATAATATTTTTAAGGTTAATTTTTTGAATACACATAACTGAAATTATATTATTATCCAAAATTTAAATTTAAATATAGCTTTCTATGTGTTATAAAAAATTAACTTTTTAGTGAAACTAAAGAAAAGGAGGTGTAAGTATGGCAGAAAGAGAAAGAAATCCGGAAAATGTCAGTATTGGTAGTGTTGTATTAAGAGTAGTTTTAACAGCACTAATTGTAGGTATAGCAGCATTTTTAACACCTGGATTTAGCGTATCTAATATTGGAGCGTTATTAATAGCAGGAGTAGTTATAGCAGGACTAGATTATCTAATAGAAAGGATATCAGGAGTAGATGCTTCACCTTTTGGCAGAGGAATAATAGGATTTATAGTAGCAGCAGCAATATTGTACCTAACGAGTTTTATAGTAGCAGGATTTAATATTTCTATTTTAGGGGCTATAATAGGAGCTCTAGTAATAGGAGTAGTAAATGCCATAATTCCAGGAAGAGCATTTTAACCAATAACAAAAGCGGCATTTAAGCCGCTTTTGTTAATTGTTATACATGCATTCTCCAAAACCTCTATTAAAATTGCCAGTAGAGTCCTCACTCCACTTTCTACCTCTACCATTTCCTTGACCTCTTTTTTGACCATTTTGTCCTGCCCAAACAGGTCTATTGTCTTCACTTCTTACTTCTACAGTTTTATTGTTAGATGTAATACTAAATGGAACGAATACATTATGCTCATCAAAAGTCCTCTCTAACCCTGTTATTTCTACATAACTATCTTTTTCTAGGTTAAGTTCTTTAAATTGATTAAAGAATACTATTCTTCCTAAATGTACATCAATAGTAGAGCCATCTTCAGTTTTTACAGCCATGCTATGAGGTACTTCTTCTGTATTAATATCTTTTGTAAGTTTACCAGAAATAGTAACAAGGTCATCTTCACTAATAGTGTAAGCATATTTTTCGTCGGATATATTAGGTCTTCCAAAACCTAGCTCCCAACCTTGCCTTGGTGTATTTGATGATGGAGTATCACCATCCGATGCAAAAGTTATAGCTGTTGAGAATAAAAGTACTAAAGCTAACACAGTTGATGTTAAAATAGTTTTTTTGTTTTTCATATTTAAAACCTCCTTGATTAATTTTATTTTCAATTATATTTTATACCTGGAATGTGACAGTTCTGTGACAAAAACAGTAATGTTTAATGAAAAACATAATTTTAAATATTTAAGCTAACAGCAAATAGCTAGTAGCTAATAGCTCAAAATCGACATTAGTTGATTTTGTTATATAATAGAGGTAAGCAGATAAAGATAGGAGTGGTGCAGATGTCAGTTAATATATTATTAGTAGAAGATGAAGATAGGATGAGAAGATTAGTATCAGATTATTTAAAAAGAGAAGGATACAATATTATAGAATCAGAAGATGGAAAAAAAGCATTAGATATTTTTATAGATATGGAACATGAAATAGATTTAGTTATATTAGATATAATGCTACCGGAATATGATGGATGGACAGTATTAAGAGAGATAAGAAAAGAAAACAATACTCCTGTATTACTTCTAACAGCTAGAGGTGAAGAATCAGATCAGTTATTTGGTTTTGAGTTAGGAGCAGATGAATATGTTACTAAACCCTTTAGTCCTAAGATATTGGTTGCTAGGGTTAAGGCACTACTAAAACGTGGTAATACTACAGTTAATAATACCAAGATATCTGTAGAAAATATAGAAATTGACGAAAGTGCCCATAGAGTATATATAGAGGGCAAAGAAATAGAACTTACTCCTAAAGAATATGAGCTTTTAGTGTATATGGTTAAGAATAAGGGTAAAGCATTAAGTAGAAATAAGATATTAAACGAAGTTTGGGGATATGATTATTTCGGAGATTCTAGAACAGTAGATACCCATGTAAAGAGATTAAGAGTAAAACTAGAGAATAAAAGTGACTTTATACAAACTGTAAGAGGAGTAGGTTATAGATTCGAGGTGAAAAAATGAAAAAGTCCATAAGTATTAAGTTGTTTGTTGGTATGATTATATTTACTTTGATAACAGTGGGACTAGTGTGGATATTAAACACTCAATTTTTAGACGATTTTTACTTGAATAGAAAAAAGAAATCACTTATTGAATATGGTAATAATATTAAGTCATTATACGAAGGAGATATAGACAGTATTAGCTTAGAGCTAGAAAGAATAGAGAATTTAACATCAGGAAATATAACTATTGTAACGGGTGAAGGGGAAATAAAGTATGCCACAATTTTGGGACATAGAAGTCAAGGAATGGGAAAAGGAAATGGTATGTGGAGCTTTTATATTGAGACTTTTAACGATAATGAAAAATTACAGGCACTAATAAATGGTGAAGCGATTTTAAATATATATAATCATCCTAGATTTTCTACAAAGATATTGTTATTATCTGTACTATTAAAAAATAATGAAATATTATTCATAGAGTCCCCAATACAGTCAATTGAAGAAGGGGTAGAAATAACAAAGGATTTTTACGTTTATATAGGTTTTATATCATTAGTGGTTGCAATAATAATAGCTTATATTTTCTCTAAAATTATTACTAAACCTATAATTAAATTAAATAATGTAGCTAAAAAAATGGCTACTTTAGATTTTAGTTATAAATACCAAGGAAAAACAGATGATGAAATTGGAGAATTAGGACAAACTATAAACTATCTTTCAAACAAATTAGATATAACCATTAGAGATTTAAATAAAGCGAATGAACAGCTAAAAAAAGACATAGAGAGAGAAAGAGCCCTTGAAAAAATGAGAAAACAGTTTGTATCTAGCGTATCACATGAGTTGAAAACACCTATATCATTAATACAAGGTTATGCTGAAGGTCTTAAAGATAGTGTAGCTAATGATGAGGAAAGTAGAAAGTTTTACTGTGATGTAATAATAGATGAAAGTGAAAAAATGGGTAAACTCGTAAAGGATTTATTAGATTTATCTCAATTAGAATCAGGAAGTTTTAAGCTAGAAATAGTCAAATTTGATATAAAGGAATTAATAGAAGAAGTAGTTAGCAAATATAACCCTATATTTTCACAAAAGAATATTAAATTAAAGTTAGATATAGACGATGATATACAGTTAGTATACGGAGATAAGATAAGAATAGAGCAAGTTTTAGTCAATTTTATAACTAATGCTATAAACCATATCAAAGGTGATAATGTAGTAAAAATTACAGTTAAAAAAGAACAAAATAAAGTGAAGGTAAATATATTTAATAGTGGAGAGCACATACCTGAATCTGAAATAGAAAAAATATGGGACAGATTTTATAAAGTGGATAAAGCACGTACTAGAAAATATGGAGGAACAGGCTTAGGGCTGTCTATTGTAAAAAGAATTTTAAAGTTACACGATAGTAAATTTGGAGTAGATAATGTAGATAGGGGAGTAGAATTTTGGTTTTATTTAAATCAATATAATAGCTAAAGAAAGAGATAATTATTATCAATTGATAATGATAGCTAATAACAGTTAACACCTTGTATCATTGAAAAATCAATGGTTCCATTTGTATTGGATTTATACTATAATAGTAATGAAAGTACTTTAATTGAAAATGAGGTGTAATAATTGAATTTAAATAGTAGTAATAATATTACTGAAAATGAAAGATACAAAATAGGTAATAGGATTACATGGATTACTATAATTATAAACATAATTCTATCTATTGCTAAAATATTAGTTGGTTTATTGGCAAATTCTACTGCAATGTTAGCAGATGGTATTCATACTATATCAGATACGGCTAGCTCTATAGGTATAATTATTAGCTTTTTTATTGCAAAAAAACCAGAGGATATGGAGCATCATTATGGTCATGAGAAAGCTGAGTCAATAGCAGGTTTTGTGTTATCTTTATTATTAATATCGGTAGGAATGAATATAGGATATTCGGCTATAAAAATTTTGATTGCAGGAAAAAATATAGTTCCAGGGGTTACAGCGGTTTGGGCAGCATCTATATCTATAGTAGCTAAAGAAGTTCAATATAGAATAGCAATGTATGGAGGAAGAAAAATAAACAGCAGTGCCCTTATAGCTGATGCATGGCATCACAGGTCAGATGCATTATCTTCTATAGGAGCATTAATTGGTATAATAGGTGCTAGAATGGGATATTATTTTTTAGATCCATTAGCAGGATTAGTAGTATCAGTAATAGTAGTTAAAGTAGGGATAGAGATATTTATAAATGGGTATAATGAACTTATGGATAGTTCTATTGAAAAAGAGAAATTATACAAAGTAGCAGAGGAAATTCTTGAGAACACAGAAGTGAATAATATAAATGAATTAAGGAGTAGAAAACATGGTTCAAAGGTATTTATAGATATAAAGGTATGTGTAGACCCTAACATTACAGTAGCTAAAGGACATAGTATAGGAGAAGATGTAGAAAAAATTATCCATAAGAATATTGACCATGTAAAAGAAGTGTTAGTTCATACCAATCCTTGCATTAGACCTGAAGTAGGGAAGTGTTCTGATTGTGAAGCTAGAACTAGTATATTTGTGAGAAATGGAAAAAAGAAACACGTTTAAGTAACGTAAAAAAAGACGTATTGCATATAAGGTGACGTGGCAATTAATAGCCTAAAAAGCGACTTTTTCGCTTTTTCTATAGCAAACACATACCCCTATATGGTATAATAGAATATGGATTGTAAAAGTAAATAAACGAGGGGGGGATATATATGCAAGATACTTCAATCCCTATAGCATTTGCAGCAGGGTTTTTAACTTATTTTTCACCATGTATTTTACCACTAATTCCAGCTTATATTACTTATATTACAGGAACTACTTTAGAAGAAGAGCTTCAGGATAAAAAACTATTTGCTTTATCTAGAACCTTAGGCTTCGTATTAGGATTTACTATTATATTTATGATATTTGGTATACTAGCAGGTTTTGTAGGGCAGGCATTTATTAGATATAGAAATGTTTTAACTAAAATAGGTGGAATTATAATAGTTCTTTTTGGTTTAAATATGGTTGGACTATTAAAATTAGAGTTTTTAAATAAACAACGAAATGTTAGGTCACCGAAGGAAGTCAAGAACTGGTTTAGTTCTATCCTTATGGGAATGGCCTTTGCGGCAGGTTGGACACCATGTATAGGACCAGTGCTTGGCACTATACTTATATATGTGGGTACAACTGCCACCGTTTCAAAAGGAATTATCCTTTTATTAGCTTATTCCATTGGTTTAGCAATTCCATTTTTATTAACAGCACTTTTAATTAATCAATTCAGTAAATTTTTAATGAAATCCGAAAAAGTATTACCTTATATAGTCAAAATAAGTGGTGTTGTGATAATAGTTGTGGGAGTATTGATAGTTTTTAACAAGCTTAATTTCCTAGCATATTTCTAGACTATATTATATGAGGAGGTATAGAATGAAAGGAAAAAATATTATTGTTATAGTTTTAGTTATAGTATTAGGTGCAGGTCTTTTCTATTTTGCTTCTAATATGCTTAATAAAAATGAAAATATAGTAGAAAATAACAATGAAGTAGAGCAAGAAAATGCAGAAGATAGTGAAGAAAAGGAACAAATAGAAGAGAGCAAAGAAGAGACTAGACCAGAAGAAGGATACAAAGCACCTAATTTTACTCTTAAAAATATAGATGGAGAAGATGTTTCTTTAGATGATTATAAAGGGAAAATTGTTTTACTAAACTTTTGGACTACAACATGTCCTTATTGTACTGGAGAAATGCCGGATATGAACGATATATATTTAGAAAATAAGGATAAAGATTTCGTTATATTAGCAGTTAATGTAGGAGAGCAGCAATTAAAGGTTAAAAAGTTTATACAAGATAAAGGATATGATTTTGAAGTGTTATTAGATAAAGATGCAGATGTAGCTATAAAATATTTAGTTAGAGGTATTCCAGTTTCTTATTTTATAGATGAAGAAGGAGTAGTTGTAAAGAGAAGAGTGGGGATGATGACCTATGACTATATGAAATCTATGATTGAAGACATCAGGAATAATTAAAGCAAATGTTAAAAATACATTTGACTTTAACCTAAATATATAATAGAATTTTGTGTGTTCCATACCCTGTTAGGGTATAATAAAATTGAAAGGAGGATTAGTATGAAGATAAATATTACTGATAAGGCAATAAATGAGCTGAAAAAAGTATTAGAAAAAAGAAAAGAAGCAGCTAAAGGCGTGAGGGTATATATGGCAGGCTTTGGCTGAGGCGGTCCATCATTTGGTCTTGCTCTGGATGAGCAAAAGGAAGACGACGAAGTTGAGGAAATAGATGGATTAAAAATATTAGTAGACAAGGACACAGCTACTACATTTAAAGAGTTCACTATTGACTATACTAACAACTGGTTAGGTAAAGGATTTAGAGTTTATACTGAATAGAGAATTAAGGGGTCAGGCCTGAATAAGTGAATAACTTTAAAGTTATTCACTTATTCAGGCCTGAC
>NZ_ARZA01000192.1 GCF_000387765.1 Caldisalinibacter kiritimatiensis | reverse complement strand
AAGATATCATGCAGGGTCGAACGGACCATCTGTATGGGTAGTGAACTGCTTGGTCATGGTCGGAAGATCATGGCTAGGTAATAAGGTATCCATATAGGTGTAAGGTAGATCGTTATGTTCTCGATTATTTTTTGTTGCTGGAGATGATTATTATGTCTAAAAGAAAATTAGTTGTCCCTGAAGCAAGAGATGCACTTGAACAATACAAAATAGAAATGGCTAATGAATTAGGAATTACTAACTATAATCCAAATGACAATGGTTATCTTGCTTCATATCATACAGGACATATAACAAGAAAACTTGTTGAAATGGCAGAAAAACAACTAGCAGACCAATATAATGACTCACATTAGACTAGCATTTAGCTATTAGCTTTTAGCTAAAAAATTTAAAACACATACAAGTAAACAGGTAGAAAATAATTCAAAATATAACATTATTGAGGGACAGGTGTCCCTCAATAATGTTATATTTTTATTCGCCTTTAATTAATTTCTTTATCTCTTCTGTATCAGCTAGTCTACCTGCTACTTTTACTTCACCATCTATTACAAGTCCTGGTGTTCCCATAACTCCATATGACATAATCTCTTTAATATCTTTTACCTTCTCAATTGTTGCATCAATACCTAATTCTTTTACTGCCTCCTTTACATTTTCTTCTAATTTGCTGCACTTTGCACATCCCATTCCTAAAACTTTGATATCCATTTAAAAACCTCCTTATGTTTAATTTTTATATTAATAAATGAGCTATTCCATTAAATAAGTAACCAACTAAAACTATTCCTATACCCGTTATTGCAACAAATACAGCTATAAGTTTTGGCTTTATTACTTTTCTTAATAGAATCATCTCAGGTACAGATAACGCTGTAGTTGCCATCATAAATGCCATGGCTGTTCCTATACCTACTCCTTTAAGTATCAGTGCTTCAGCTATTGGTATAGTTCCTAAAGCATTTGAATATAACGGTATAGCTACTATAGTTGCTACAAATACAGCTAATGGATTATTAGGGCCCGCATATTTTGCTAATATTGGAGCTGGAGCCCAACCATGAATTAATGCTCCTATTCCAATTCCTATTAATATAAACTTCCATACTCTACCCACTATCTCTTTTACATTTTCTACTGCAAACTTTATTCGTTCTTTTCTAGTTAACTCTTTTATCTCACTATCTCCTACCTTCATTTGATATACATATTCTTCTACTTGCTCTTCTAAATGAAGCTTGTCTATTACTACTCCTCCTACTACTCCTACAATTACACCTGTTATTACATAAACCACTGCTATCTTCCACCCAAATGTACCTATTAATATAGCAACTGCGGCTTCATTAACTATTGGTGAAGTTATTAAAAATGAAAATGTAACTCCTATTGGTATTCCAGCCTCTACAAAACCTATGAACAATGGTACTGATGAGCATGAACAAAAGGGTGTCACTATTCCTAATAATGACGCCATAATATTACCGGTTATGCCACTAAATTTTTCTAAAGTCTTTTTAGTTTTTTCAGGTGAAAAATAGCTCCTAATATAAGAAATTATAAAAATCATAATTCCCAATAAAATAATTATCTTTACTGTATCATAAATAAAAAAATGTAAACTTGAACCTAGCTGAGTATCTATAGATATATTAAATACATTCTCGACTAACATTTTTACTAAATTATATAGCCAAGTGAATTTGAAAATTTCTGTTATAAATTTTAACATTATACTACCTCCTAATTTTTTTAGTCATTTTCTCTATGTCACTCAATATCATATCTTCAATAAGCTTAATAACTTCTAATACTTTTTCATTCTTTATACTATATAAAATCTTAGAGCCATCCCTTTCTGAAATAACTATACCCGCATCCTTTAATACCCTTAAATGCTGTGATAAATTTGATTGACTAAACTCTACATCTGCATTTAGTTCGCATACACATAAAGTGCCTTCACTTAATTTTTTAACAATTTTAAGTCTTATAGGATGTGCCAATGCTTTAAGTATCTTGACTTCCATTTCTTCAAAATTCATGTAATCACCTTCTTATATTTCGTTTTAGCATTTTAGAATTTTCTAATATTATTATATTGTAAGCTTGTTAAATTGTCAATAAAAAAAGACGGCTAAAGGTCGTCTTTTAGGTGGTATTTATTCACATACTTAATACATGCATCAGTAGCTCACATTTAAATGTGAGCTAAATAGTCACCTCTTCACTTTTGGGTCAACTCCCGTAGCTCCCTTTGTATCTATTTGATTCATATCCTTTCCTATTTTCCCAGACCTATTTGTTTCTTCATCTTTATTTCTAATTCTTCTTGTCTTTTTCCGAATTTTCTCTGACACACTATCACCTCCACTATTAGTATCTGCATTCATATTAAATTTAATAAAAAGTAGCTAAAGCTACTTTTAGATACTAGGCACTCGGTACTAGATACTAGAAATACAATTAAAACTATAATCCATAAAAAATCAAGGAAAATAATGTTATTGAGGGACGCCCACGTCCCTCAATAACTGAATAATACAAACTTAAATCACCTTCTCTATATCAAATAGGGAATCTAATACTAGCCAATTTTGAGGAAAATAACTCATTATAGTCCAATAGCTTACTCCACCGAGGTTATATTCATTTACAAGCTCTAATTTAGCCTCAATGCTACGAGCATCCTCAAACCATACTTCGTGCTGTCTAGCATTCTGGTCATAATAGTTAAAATAAGGTGCTTGTGCTGTTTCGTCATACTTAATAAATGCTCCTACTCTTCTTGCAAGATCTACTGCTCCCGTATTAGTAACAGTTCTTGCTGCTGAACCCCTAGTATATGGTAATGTCCAATCATATCCATAATTCGGTATTCCCATGAAAATTTTTTCTCTTGGTATTGCCGTTACTGCATAATCAATGACTCTTCTTACTTCATTTATTGGCGCTACTGCTCTAGGTGGACTGTAAGTGTATCCCCATTCATATGTCATCAAAATGACATGGTCCACTAATTCTCCATGTACTGGATAATCATGTGCTTCATATAATAATCCCGGTTGGTCCGCTGAAGTTTTTGGAGCTAATGCAGTTGTTACTATATATCCTAATTCATTTAATCTTGGAACAATTTTTCTTAGAAAATTATTGTAGGCTTCTCTATCCCGTGGATATATAAATTCAAAATCTATGCCTAATCCATAATAGTTTTTATTCTGTAGTGTTTCTATTACATTATTTATCAAAGTCTCCTGTACTTCTTCATCATTTAATATTGTACTTGCTAAATCACTGCTAAACCCACCTTCTTCACTTATGTTTGTTATAACCATAAGGGGAGCAACATTTGCTTCTCTAGCAGCTTGAATTAGCTCTTCATCTTCAATTTGTTTTAAACTTCCATCTGAATTAACTTCATAACTAAAAATACTGAGATAAGTTAGGTATGGAAGTGTTTTTCTTAAAACTTCTCTGTCAATGTTCGGAAATGCATAACCATTTACTTCTATAGTACCGTATTTTCTAGTTTGAACTGGTATAGTTAACACTTGACCAGGAAATATCTGTGCTGGATTCGTAACTTGTGGATTAGCATCCAATATTTCTTGTACACTTACCCTATAACGTCTAGATATTGTGTATAAGGATTCCCCTGGGGCTACTACATGGGTTCTAACCTCATCAAGTATAACTAAAGTTTGTCCTACTACCAATTGATTGGGATTAGTCAGTTCATTATCTGAAATTATTTTACTTGGCGATACCCCATACTGCTGTGCAATGCTATATATACTCTCACCTGGCTTAACGACGTGAATAACCAAAAATATCCCTCCTTTTACTTTCGTCAATTTAATATATGTAAGTGAGGGACATTTGGTCACAAAAAACAGTTCTGTAAAAACTTTGACCAAGTCTACAGAACTGTTTTTTAACCTTAGTTATATTTTAAATTTCTTTAATTGATTACTTAGTTTTGTTGAAAGTTGATTTAGATTTTCAGCTGCTTTAGCCACTTCTTCTACAGCTGTAGATTGCTGCTGAATTGTAGCACTCATTTCCTCTGATGCCGCTGCTGTTTCTTGAGATACTGACGATATGTTTTCTATCGCTTTTACTATCTCTTCTTTATCTCTATTTATATCCTCAATAAATTTATTCATTTCATTAATTCTTTCTGCCATATTTATAATTGATTCTGAAATTACTTCAAAAGAATCATTTACTTTTGTCACTGAATCTGTTTGTTCTTTTGACCTCTCTTTTACCGACTTCATAATCTCTACTGTATTGTTACTTTCTTTTTGTATACTTTGTATTATGCCTCTAATTTCATCTGATGCCTGTGCTGATTCCTCTGCTAACTTTCTTATTTCATCTGCAACTACTGCAAATCCTCTTCCATATTCTCCTGCTCTTGCTGCTTCTATTGAAGCATTTAAAGCCAATAAGTTAGTTTGTTCTGCAATGGAACTTATGCTTTCTAATATCTCACCAATATTGCCTATATTATTAACTAACTCGTTTATAGCATGTTCTATTCTCTCTGTTTCTTTACTGTTTTCTTTTGACTTTTTCTTCAGACCCTCTACTACTTCTATTCCTCTAGAATTTACTACTGTCATTTCATCTGTATATGTTTTTACTTCGTTTGAGCCTTCTCCTAATTCCATTAACTTTTGTGAAAGTTTATTAATAAGAGCTGCTGATTTTTCTGTATCTGTGGCTTGTTCAGAAGCTCCTCTAGCTATTTCTTCAACTGTAGTTGCTATTTCATCTGCTGATGCACTTGTTTCCTCGGATGTAGCAGCAAGACCCTCAGCTGATGCTGTAACCTCTGAAGAAACATTTTGCATTTCCTGTGCTAATGCTGATAAGTTATCTATCATTAAATTAAATCCTTCTGATAATGCTCCTATTTCATCTTTAGAGTCTATTTTTATTCTTGTTGTTAAATCTCCATTCTTAATTTTTTCCATGTTTTCAGCTAATTTTTTAATAGGATTTGTAATAGTTTTAGAGTAAAAATATGATGCTAATATAATTAATATTATAGCCGCTATTCCAATTAATAAAGTATTTCTAAGTAAAACAAATGATTTATCCTGAATTTCATTCACATAACTTATAGCTAATACTCTCCACCTTAGCTTATCTATAGTAGTGAAAACTGCAAATTTTTTCTGTACTTCATCATCCTCTTCCCTAACATACTCTACATCACCCTCATCATTATTTTTAAGGGCGTTAGATAACTCTTCAATAGGAACTTTTTGCCCTATTAACTCTTTATCTGGATGAATTAAAATATCCATATTACTATCAACAGCTAAAATATATCCTTTATCCCCTATTTTAACTCCTGTTAACTCTTTACTTAATTCATCTAGTACTAAATCTACGCCTACTACTCCTACAAATTTATTTCCCTTTTCTTTGTCATAAACTGGTTTTGACACTGTAACTACTAGCTTATTAGTTGCAGTATCCACATAAGGGTTTGTCCATGCTAATCCGTTGTTCTCCACAGCCTTTTTATACCATTCTCTAGTAGTAGGATCAAAGCCTTCTGGAAGCTCTACTTCTGGATAAATATATAATTCTTTATCCTTTGTAGCTAGATATACATTTGTCACATTATCATATGCATTCACATAACTTTCAAATGTCTTCATCATCCATTGTTCTGACTCTGCATATCTATATACTACCTGAACATTTGGGTCATTTGAAATCATCGAAACGCTTTCCTCTATTCCGATTAAATAGTTCATAATTGATTGTTTTGCTTGTTTTACAACTTCAAGAGAGGATTCCTTTAAGCTTTGCTTAAATAATTGTACTGATGTAAGATATGAACTACTCCCTAGTATTAATAATGGTATAACAACGAACACAATAGACATTAGCATCAATTTTGTACCAATATTCTTTTTAAACTTTACTTTTGACTTAGCTTTCATGTCTATTTCCCCTCCTTTAAATTATCATCGTTTATATTTTCGACATAATTTTCTGTTTTCCTTTTTTATTCGACATTTTTTTAACTTTTTATTTAATAAAAAATCACTAGTTTATCTATCGGCTTCATTAAAATATAATATTTTGTTAGCACATAATAAACCTTTTAGAATAATTTAATTAGTAGATAAATATATAAGGAGGTTTATTATGGATTATTATACAGTTCCTATTGGACAGCATAAGCTACCTCCATTGCCTTATTCTTATGATGCATTAGAACCTATAATTGGAGCTGAAACTTTAAAACTTCACCACGACAAACATCATAAAACATATGTGGAGGGTTTAAATAAAGCAGAGTTAGAGCTTCAAAAGGCCCGTAAAGAAAGAAATTTTGACTTAGTTCAACATTGGGAAAGAGAATTAGCTTTCAATGGTTCAGGTCATATTTTCCATAGTATATATTGGACTATAATGGCACCTATTAACTGCGGTGGACAACCGGGACCATATACTACTAGTCAAATAATAAACTCCTTTGGAAGCTTTCAAGCCTTTAAGGATCAATTTATTAATGCTACTACACAAGTAGAAGCATCTGGGTGGGGTGTATTAGCTTGGAACCCTGCTTGGAGAAGACTTGAAATATTGACAGCAGAAAAACATCAAAATCTTACTGAATGGGGTGTAATACCTATATTAGTAGCAGATGTATGGGAGCATGCATATTATCTAGATTATCAAAATAAACGTAAAGAGTATTTAGAAAAATGGTGGAATTTGATTAATTGGTATGAAGTAGAAAGAAGACTTCTTTTAGCTATGCAAGGTCAACTTCCTTTAACTTTATAAAAGCGACTAAAGTCGCTTTTATAAAGTTATCCTTATTATAACTCAAAATCCTGTATTCCCTTATTTAAATCCTCCGATAGTTGCGATAGATTTTCCGCTGACCCTGCTATCTCTTCCATAGCTGCTGATTGCTCTTGTGTTGATGCATTTATATTATCTGAACTACTTGCTATCTCTAGCATATATTCTTCAGTTTTTTCTACTCCTGCTTTTATTATTTCTAATTGTTTAACTGTATTATTTAATGCTTCTTTTCCTTCTTTTACTACATCTTTAACCACACTCATTGACTTATACGAATTATCTGCTCCTTCTAATACCTGACCAATAATTGTCTGCACTTGACTTGTTGCATTTTTTGACTCTTCTGCTAATTTTCTTATCTGCTCTGCTACAACCGCAAACCCTCTTCCTGACTCTCCTGCTCTCGCTGCCTCTATAGCCGCATTTAATGCTAAAAGATTAGTTTGTTCTGTTATTCCTGTAATTAAATCTAATATCTTTTTTATCTCTTTTCCTAATTCATTCATCTTTAATACCATTTTATTTGATTCCTCTACTGCCTCTTCAATCATGTCCATTTTTTCAATAGCTATACTAGAAGCCACTTGTCCTTTTTTAGCTGTTTCACTTGTATCGTCACTTATTTTCTTTCCTTTCATAGTTATATCCAATACTTGATTAGTATAGCTAGCTAATTCCTCTATGGCACTTGTTGATTCTTCTGAAGTTGCAGAAAGCTGTTGTGACGATGCACTTACATTTAAAGCAGCCTCTCTAATGCTATTTAAAAGCTCTTTTTCTCTTGTTATATCCCTAAGGATTTCCAATCCTCCATCTGGATTTCCTTCGCTATCATATAATCCTGATGCAGATGCTAATACAGTAACATCCTCACCTTTTTTATTTTTTATGATAACCTCTTCCTTTTTTATACAACTTCTTATCCTTATACATTTCTCTACTGCACAATCTGCACAAATAGATGCTCTGAAAATCTCATTACACTTCTTACCTAATACTTCGCTTTCCGAATAACCTGTAAGCTCCTCCATAGACTTGCTCCAGAATATTATGTTTCTGTCATTATCTCTAACAAAAACTGGATCAGGCATTGCTTTTAAAATGTCTTGTACCTTTGTTTCATTTTTTTGTGCATGGGTAATTAAATATTGAACCTGATTTAATTTGTTTTCACTGGAAATTCGTTCATATTCTTTTTGGGTTAAGTTTTCCTTAAAGTATTTATCTAGTGCTTTATTTATGGATTTTAAATTTTTATTATAAAACATAGGCCTTTCCCCCCTTATAATGTATTTATTATAAATAAAATTAATCCAACATAAGCACATTTTATGTATTTCTACATTATTCGACATTTTTCCTCTTTTTTTATATATTTTTCATTAGGTAAATTTTTACAAAATAAAAAATGCAACTAATGTCGCATTTTAGGTACAAAGTACTTGGTGCTGAGTACTAGTTTATGACATGACTCGCAAACATATAAGGGGCTGGATACATCCAGCCCCTCATCTTCTTTTACGTATTTTATTACTCTTTCATTTTAATTTTTAATTTCTTAAGACCCCCTTATGCCATTTCTGTTTTAGTAAATGTATTTAATGAATAAATTAATGCTGGTATAAGTACTAATTGTATAGCTATACCTGGAAGTCCAGTTACAACAGAACCCTTTACAAATACAAACGGAGCCATTTGTACTCCAAATAAGTTGGCTAAAATAAATACTACTATACCTGCTACTACTCTTCCAGATATCATAGATAAAATAAGAGACAGAACTATTGATAGCCTAAATTTTCTAACTGCTAGTGAAGCAATAATTCCGTATGTACCTAATTCAAATGCCATAATTACAGCCATTGGATACATTGGTGGCATACCAGTAAGTAATCCACTTAATAGTGGTGTAATTATTCCTACTATTAATGCTAAATAAGGAGATAAGAAAAATCCTCCTACCAGTACTGGTATATGCATAGGTAAAAATACCTTCCCTAAGATTCCAAAACTATGGAAAATCATTGGTAATAAAATTCCTAATGCCAGTAATAACCCTCCTGTTATCAATTCCCTTGTTTTTTTACTCTTTTCCATTTTAATTCCTCCTTACAAAAAATTAAACCATGAAAGCTTCCTTCTTGGAAAAACCTTCATGGTTTTATTTCTCATTCAATATTTGTTTTACTTTTTCACAAATTTCATCAAAGAGAGAACTGAGTTTCTTAGCCTCTACTCCTACTACGTTAATATTACATTTGTTTATTGGTAGCAACAACTTTAAAGCTTCACTGCTGGCTATTGCCTCTGCCATTTTAGGACTTACTTCTCCCATCATAGCATTTGCAACCATTATCGCTATAGGTCCAATTATTATATCTACTTTCTTGGACATCCATACTATTGCATTTTCTCCAGTAGCTCCATCGTCAGCTCCAGCTTTAAGCATATTAGTTGTTGCTTGAGAATTCGTTCCCAAAACGATGATTTCTACATCATCATTATTCAAAGACTTCAGTCTTTCTACAATTTGGCGTCCTATACCGCCACCTTTACCGTCAATTACCGCTATTTTCACATTATGCACCTTCTTTTATGCTGTCTAGAAATAAAGATATTCTTTTAAGTAATTCATCGGTATCATCAATATTTTGTGATAGCTTTTCTACTGGACACATATCTGTCTTATCTCTATTCTTTATGTATGGTGTACTCTTTTCAAAAGTAAAAATAATGTCTTCTTCTTTTAATACTTCTATAGCCCTTTCAGAAATAAGATATGTATTCAGCTCTTTAACTTTTCCATATATACATAGCTTTGCTGCCGCCTTTCCTATCACTTTATCGGCAACACTAGAACCTTCAAGGTTCTCTTTAAGTTCACTCACAGCCATATACATGGGCTTTATACCCTTTTCCCTACTTGAAAATAACACTTTTCCATCTTTAACTATAGCTATTGCTAAATCTTCCTCTTTCAAGAGGCTTTTTGCTATTTCAATGTCTTTCATATGTACTACTCCTATATAAAGAATTTTATTATATGATATCAATTTTTTTCTAATTTATCAATATTATATAGATACTTTTTGACTATTGAGTGAACTACTCGCCATTGTAATGGCAAGCTTCGGAGTCGCAAGTTAAAAACTTGCTACCTCTCTGGCACGCCCTACACC
>NZ_ARZA01000191.1 GCF_000387765.1 Caldisalinibacter kiritimatiensis | reverse complement strand
TAAATCTAGCTTTAGTGATGTTCTTACAACTTTTGAGAACTCTGCTCTAGTTATAGTATTGTTAGGTCTAAATGTACCATCTCCATACCCATCTAATATGCCTAATTCTACTAATTTTCCAACTGTTACATTAGCCCAATGATTTCCCATGTCTGAAAATCTATTGGCTATTTGTTTGAAGTGATTTTCTCTTTGTTCTAGCTCTTTTTCAATTGCATTAAATAATTCTTGTTCATTATAATTTTCCTTATTAAGAATTTCCATTATTTCTTCATTGAAATTTTCATTATTATCTCCATAAGTGTTTTGTAAAGGTATTAGACATGTAAATAATACAAAAAACATTAAAATTGAAACTATTTTTTTCATTTGTTAATCTCTCCTTTCAAGATAATTCACTTATTCAGGCCTGTCCCCGTTTATCGACTCCAATCATTACTCTCTTTATTATATGGGTATCTACAAGGTTCTTGCAATCATTTTTTTCCATAAGCCTTTCCACTCCATGCATCAACAGGGAATTTCATATTAGTAAATGCATTACCCTCTTTGTCGAACCCTAAAAAACGTGATTCATAGGAGCATTAGGATTATTAGCTGAACTTTCAATATAGATTTTCTTTTCATCATCATATACTGAATACTTTCATTCATTATCTACAACCTTTTCTATTTTAGTTAGTGTTCACCATAACTACTGGACTTATGTCAATATTTTAGACACAAAAAATCGAACATTTTTGTGATTTTAAATAGTATTTTTATCAGAAGTTTCGCATCTAAAAGATTTTAATGGGCGCTAGCCCTCAAGAATAGATTGTT
>NZ_ARZA01000190.1 GCF_000387765.1 Caldisalinibacter kiritimatiensis | reverse complement strand
AAAAACCATTTATTCCTAAAGTTATTTTTTCACTTTCAAAAGTTTTAGTTAATTTGGTTTATTAATATTATATTAATCTTTCTTTACAATCAGCAAGCAAGACTCCACGTACATGGAATTTTCAATAAAGCTTAAAAGAAAACACCTCGTATTCTACTATACAAAGTGTATAAACTAGATGAATTTAGTAAATTTGAAAATCCTTATCTTCTTATTTCCTTAACTCTTTTATAGCTCCTAAACAATTTTTTATATAAGAACCTGTATAGGTAATAAAGGCCAAAACATAAATACCAAAGAATATTCTTAATATAAATTTCTTTATAGGTATAAACTGCATCGTTATAAAAGCTTCATAATACACCGGTAAAGATAACAAATACATATTTTGTAACAGAAATGGCATCCAAGACATATTCAACACTAATAGTACACTCCAAACACTTAATGTAAATACTGATACTTTTTTATTTCTATAAACTAAATCAATAATACATAAAACTGTTACAATTAGAGTAACAAGCCGGTAAATACTATACGGTATTTTCATTTCGTGTTGGAAGAACACTGTTGAATCCCCACTATATTTTATAGGACCACCATTTACAAAATCCATGTTATTAAAGCTATTATAACCACTCCAGTTTATATATTCATAAATCATAAATGATGTTTGTATTAAAAATATACAAATTATTAAAAATGGTACCACATACTTAACAAACCAAGTATTTATTAATCTCTTTTCCATTTCACTTTATCTCCTAACTCTTCAATAAGTATATCCTTCATCTTCTAAAGTTTCCCATCCATTAGTATCATCACTAATCCAAGCATGATAGTTTCTTGTGTGTTGTGCAACTTTATACTTAATGCATTATATAAGAAAAATTTTTCTACTATGAAAAAAATTAATTCCTACATAATTTTCATTCTCTTTTCTGGACTTGCAGTGCAACCTACAAGAAAGGTCTTTATTTTCAATCTATTTTTACATAGAACACATCTTATACGTAGTCACTAATTAGAATTGCTTCCAATCTTTTTTATAATTATCCCATAAATTTTTTTAACAACTTTATTTTATTTTTTAAAAAAACTATAACTCTTTTATTGTAATTATTCATTTTGTTCCTTCAATCTTTTAAGTTCTCTATTTATATTAAAGTATTCATTTTCCAGCTTAATTTTTTCTTCATCACTACAATTTATAAGTTTAAATGAAATATAAGATAGATCCATTTGTAATTTAAGTATTTTTTCCTTAATATTAGTCCCTTTATTCGAGATAGTTTCGGATTTTTTATTTAAAAAATAAGAATAATCTCCCAAATATTGAGTCATTCCGTTGTCTAAAAGCTCCCATATCTCTTCTGCAACTTTATTTATAAAATACCTATCGTGGGATACGAATAAAATTGCTCCTTTGTAGTCAAGAAGTGCATCTTCAATTATCTCCTTAGTAGGTATATCGAGAAAATTAGTAAGCTCATCCAGTATTAATAGATTATTTTCTTCTAAGATAAGCTTCAAAAATGCTACTCTAACCTTTTCACCATAGCTTAGATTTGATATTTTTTTATACACATCATCCCTTGGAAAAAGCATTGAACCTAACATTGTTCTAACATAGCTTTCGTCATTGCTAATATTTTTTAGCTCCTCTAGAATCGTGAAATCCAAATTCAATTCCTCAAATTCCTGGGAAAAATAGCCTATCTTAGTGGAAGGAGCTATATATAAGTTTCCTTCAAGTTGAACTTTTCCCACTAAGCCTTTCAGCAAAGTACTTTTTCCAACTCCATTTTTTCCTATAAGTCCTATCCTTGAATTTCTATTAATATTGAAACTTACATTTTCAAAAAGCACTCTATCATAGGATTTTGATAATCCCTCTGCCCTAACTAAAATATTGCTAATTTTATCACTACTACCTTCAAATCTAATATTTATATTTTTAGATACTTCAGGTTTTTTCTTCTCCTCCATATTTTTAATTCGTGATATAATTGTTTTGGACCTTTTAGCTATTTTTGCAGCCTTATGTCTTTGAAAATCATTTTTGGACATATTGTTATATTTATTTGCCCTCTCCATATGTTTTCGAGCTGCTATTTCAAGTTTCTTCTTCTCTTTTACATACTGAATATACTCTTGTCTTGCTTTATCAAGTTCAACCTTCTTTTGTTTTGCATAAAAGGTATATCCTCCATTATATTCTTTTAGGCTTTTATTTTCCAATTCGAATATTTTAGCAACTGTTTTATCTAAAAAGTACCTATCATGTGTCACCATTAGAACTGCCCCATTAAAATTATTAATAAAGTCTTCCAACCACTCTTTAGTTTCATTATCTATATGGTTAGTAGGCTCATCAAGTATGAGTACATCCGGATTTATAAGAAGAAGCTTTATAAGATATAATTTAGTTTTTTCACCACCACTTAGACTCTCAATTTTTTGATGTTCAATATCCTTTAGCCCAAACTTATTAAGAAGACTAAAAAATTCCCCATACTTATTGGTTTCGTTCATTAGTTCATAAACGTATATATGATTGTTGGTAAATAAATTTTGTGGTAGATATCCAAAACTTCCATAGAATTTTATACTTCCAGAATCTGCTTCTAGGTCTGAAGTAATTATTCTTAGAAGTGTAGTTTTACCTACTCCATTTCTCCCCACTATACCAATTCTATCCTTTCTATATAACTTAAAGGAAATATCCTTTAATATTTCTTTATGTTTAATAAATTTTGACACATTATTTACATCTAATAACATATTATCAACTCCTATTAAAAAATAACTATAGGATACACCCTATACCTAATATTGAAAATACGATATTTCAGCCATTCTCAATGAAAATGTACTAGTTTATTATAAAACAAAAAAGCCATAGGTGTGATTACCCATGGCTTTATTTCAAAAATTGTATATGAAATTAACCGTTACCTTCAATAACAATTAAAACAGGGGGTACCACAAACCTTAACAGTGAACTACTCGCCATTGAAATGGCAAGCTTCGGAGTCGCAAGTTAAAAACTTGCTA
>NZ_ARZA01000189.1 GCF_000387765.1 Caldisalinibacter kiritimatiensis | reverse complement strand
AAAATTGACACTCAAATATTGAAATTTAAATAATATATATTTGTTTTAGTGTCTCCCCCCATTGGATATGCTTTAAGTGACAAAACAAAAAGAAATACATGAAAGGAGAGACACAAAATTGAAAACATTGATAATTAATTTAGTAAATACAATAAAAATTCTTTATGTGCTAGTATTTTATCTATTAATACCATATGTTAAAAATCCTATTAATCCTAAGAAAAATAAACCAGTTAATAAACCTTACACAAGTTTTAAAGTTGATGAAAAATTACCA
>NZ_ARZA01000188.1 GCF_000387765.1 Caldisalinibacter kiritimatiensis | reverse complement strand
AACATTTTTTCTACCTTTCAAACTTGTATTTTACTTAATTACAAGCTATACAGTAAATATACTTTTTTAGACAATAAAAAGACGAGATGTAAATCCCGTCTTTATTGAATACTCTCTCTTATTAATTTATTTGCCAACTGAGGATTTGCCTTTCCTCTTGTAGCTTTCATTACTTGACCTACAAGGAAGCCAAGAGCTCTGTCTTTACCATTTTTATAGTCTTCTACCGATTGTTGATTTTCTGATAATACTTTATCTACTATTTTCTTTAATTCTCCTTCATCGCTTATTTGAATTAAGCCCTTTTCTTTAACAATTGTATTTGGGTCTTTACCTTCTTCAAACATAGCTCTCAATACTTTTTTACCTATCTTATTACTTATTTTACCTTCATCTATCAGTTTTAAAAGGTCAGCTAAATCTTTAGCAGTAAAGCTTACGTCTTCTATTCCTATGTTCTCCATATTTAGTCTTCTTGATATATCTCCCATAATCCAGTTACTTACTTGTTTTGAGTCGTCAAAGTACCTAATTGTCTCTTCAAAAAAATCTGCTAATGCCTTAGAAGAAGTTAGAACTTCTGCATCATACTCTGGTAAATCATATTGCTCTATAAATCTTTCCTTCTTCACATGTGGTAATTCTGGTAATTCTTTTCTTATCTCTTCTACCCATTCTCTATCTATTTCCATCTCAACTATATCTGGCTCTGGGAAGTATCTATAATCTGATACTTCTTCCTTTACCCTCATTACTATAGTTTCGTTCTTTAGTTCATCCCATCTTCTCGTTTCTCTTCTTGTATCTTTGCCTTCTTCTAATAGTTTCTTATGTCTTTCTTCTTCATATTCCATAGCTTTAACTGCTGCTTTAAATGAGTTTAAGTTCTTTAACTCAGTTATAGTACTTCTTTTTCCAGTTTCTTCATCTACTATGTTGATATTTACATCACATCTTAATGAACCTTCTTCCATTTTACAGTCAGATACTTCAATGTACTGTAAAATAGATTTTAATTTCTCTAAGAATAATTTAGCTTCTTCTGGTGAATTCATATCTGGTTCAGTCACTATCTCTATAAGAGGTACTCCACTTCTATTGTAATCAAGTAATGAACCACCATCTTCTGAATGTATTGATTTTCCTGTATCCTCTTCAATATGTATTCTTCTTAATCTTATTTTCTTTACTCCATCTTCTGTTTCTATCTCTACATATCCATTTTGACATAATGGCATATCATATTGTGATATCTGATATCCTTTAACTAAATCTGGATAGAAATAATTCTTTCTGTCCATCTTTGTTCTTTCAGATATCTCACAGTTAAAGGCCAATCCTGCCTTTATACCATACTCTACTACTTTTTTATTTAATACAGGTAATGCACCTGGTAATCCTAAACAAACTGGACAAGTGTGAGTATTTACATCTCCTCCGAATTCAGTAGAACAGTCACAAAATATTTTAGAATCAGTTAATAGCTCTGAATGTATCTCAAGGCCAATTATAGTTTTATATGGCACTTTTATACCCTCCAATCTTTAGTTCTTATTCGCCAATTTTAGGCTGTTTTCTTTCAAAATTACTATTTTGTTCATAAGTATAAGCAACTCTTAACACTTTTTTCTCTTCAAAAGCATTTCCTATAATTTGTAATCCAACTGGTAAGTCGTTTGCATAGCCACATGGTATAGACATACCGCAAATACCAGCCATATTTACTGATACAGTTAAAATATCTGATAAATACATTGATACTGGGTCCGTTGCCTTCTCTCCTATTTTAAATGCTGTAGTAGGAGTTGTAGGTGATATTATTACATCATAGTTTTCAAATACCTTTTCAAAATCCTGCTTAATAAGTGTTCTAACCCTTTGTGCTTTTCTATAATACTCATCATAATATCCTGAGCTTAATGCATAAGTTCCAACCATAATTCTTCTTTTTACCTCTTCGCCAAATCCTTGGCTTCTTGTCTTAACGAATAAGTCTTCTACAGAATCATAGTCTTTTACTCTATTACCATATCTTACTCCATCAAATCTAGCTAAATTTGAACTAGCTTCTGAAGGAGCTATTATATAATATGTAGCTAAAGCATATTCTGTATGAGGTAGTGATACTTCTTCTACTGTCGCTCCTAAATCTTCTAAAACTTTAATCGCTTCGTATACTTTATTTTTTACTTCTGCATCTATACTATCGTCAAAATATTCCTTAGGTAATGCTATTTTTAGTCCTTTAACGTCATTTACTAAAGCTTCTTTGTAATCTATTTTTTCCCTGTTTATAGAGGTAGAATCTTTAGAATCATATCCTGTAATACTATTTAATGCAATAGCACAATCCTCTACATCCTTAGTAAATGGACCTATTTGGTCTAATGATGAAGCAAATGCAACTAAACCATATCTAGATACTAAGCCATATGTAGGTTTTAAACCAACAACTCCACAGAAGGAAGCTGGTTGTCTTACTGAGCCACCTGTTTCTGAACCCAATGCAAAAGGCACTTGTCCTGCTGCAACTGCTGAAGCAGAACCTCCACTTGAGCCACCAGGAACCCTTTCTAAATCCCATGGATTTTTTGTTGTTTTATAAGCTGAATTTTCTGTTGATGAACCCATCGCAAATTCATCAAGATTTGTTTTACCTACTATTATAGCACCTTCATCCTTTAATTTCTTAACTACAGTAGCATCATAAGGTGGTACAAAGTTTTCTAATATTTTAGAGCCACAAGTTGTCTTAACTCCTTCAGTCACTATATTGTCCTTTATAGCAACAGGAATACCTGCTAAATCTCCTAATTTTTCTCCATTCTTTAAACGTTTATCTATTTCTCTAGCACTTTTTATTGCTTCTTCCTTATTTAGTGAAATAAAGCTATTTAGTTTGGCTTCTGTTTCTTCTATTCTATCAAAGTAAGCTTTTACTATTTCCTCTGAGGATATTTCTCCTTTTCTTAACATGTCTCTTAACTCGTGTATGGTCAATTTTGTTATATCCATATTTTCACCTCGCTCTGTTTTTCTAAGTAATTCTATTTTCTGTATGAAATCTTTAACCTTTAGCCTAAAACCTTAGGTATCTTAAAATATCCATTTTGCTTATCAGGAGCATTTGATAAAGCTTTTTCTCTAGAAAGCGACTCTTTTACTACATCTTCTCTCATCACATTTTTTACTGGATGAGGATGATATGTTGGCTCCACACCTTTAGTATCTACTTCCTTTAATTTATCTACATATTCTAACACTGATGCAAACTTTTCAGTAAAGTCCTGAATCTCGTCTTCACTAAACTCTAATCTTGACAATTTAGCTACGTGTTTAACGTCCTCCTTAGTTATAGCCATAGTTTTTCCTCCTTTTTCGTTTATAGACAATTTACTAACTCTTATTTACTCTCAAAAACTATAATACAATAAGTTATTATGTGTGTAAACTTTACGAAACAATACCATTTTTTTCGATTATCTCTTTAAATTCTTCGTCTTTAATTATTCTAATACCTAGTTCCTCTGCCTTTTTAAGCTTTGAACCTGCTTTTTCTCCCACTATTACAAAATCTGTTTTTTTACTCACGCTACCTGTAACTTTTCCACCCATTTTAGTTACTATTTCCTTTGCTTCTTTCCTGCTTATACCTTCTAATATTCCAGTTATAACTACAGTTTTTCCAGTAAATACTGTATCTAAAACCTCTTTTTGTTCTTCAAATGTTGGCTCTACTCCTGACTTTAATAGCTTTTGTATGTTAGCCTTTATTTTATCATCATGGAAAAACTCTATTATACTATTGGCTACTTTATCTCCTATATCAGGTATGGCTATTAGTTCTTCATATGTAGCCTTCATAATTTTATCAAGGGATTTAAAATTATTGGCTAAATCGGTAGCAGTCTTTTTACCAACATTAGGGATTCCCAATGCGAATACAAAAGAGTCAAGTCTACATTTTTTACTATTCTCAATAGCATTCAATAGATTTTCTGCTTTCTTTTTACCAAATCTATCTAATTTAATTAAATCAGCAAAGGTTAAATCATATAGCTCTGGTATATCCTCTAATCCTAACTCTTCATATAATTGTTCTGCAGTTTTTTCACTAAATCCTTCTATATTCATTGCATCTCTGCTGGCATAGTGAACTAATCTAGACACTAATTGAGGCTTGCATGATAATGAGTTAGTACAGAAAATATGAACTCCATCTCTAATTAGCTCAGAACCACAGGCCGGGCAATACTCTGGTTTCTTTATAGGCTCTGGGTTTTCACAGCTATCCTCAACTGTACCCATTATTTCAGGTATTACATCATTTGACCTTCTTATCCATACTCTACAGCCTTTAGCAACCTTTTTTCTTTGTATATCATCCCAGTTATTAAGTGTGGCACGTTGTACCGTTACTCCCCCTATCTCAACTGGCTCTAATACCGCTGTTGGTGTTACTTTACCTGTTCTACCGACATTCCAATTTACACCAATTAATTTTGTAGTAACCTCTTCTGCTTTGAATTTATATGCCACTGCCCATCTAGGAAACTTCTGAGTATATCCTAGTACCTGTCTTGTTTTCATGTCATTTATTTTAATTACAAGTCCATCGGTAAGAACATCTAATTTTTTTCTCTCTTCCTTTAATCTTTCTATTTCTTCTATAAGGTCATCTATATTATCAAATTTCTTAATATAATCGAAAACAGGAAGTCTATTTTCTTTTATGAATTCTATCATCTCAAGATGAGTGTCAAATTCTTTACCTTCTATATACCCTACATTATAAAAATATGCTATAAGGTTACGCTTAGCTGTTACTTTAGGGTCTAGGTTTCTTAGTGCTCCAGCTGCTCCATTTCTTGCATTCTTAAGGGGCTCATCGGCTGTCTTATTATATTTTTCTAAAGCCGATAAAGGCATTAATCCTTCTCCTTGAATCTCAATAGTACCTTTGAAATCTATACTCAGTGGTATTGATTTTATAGTCTTTAATTGGGGTAAAATAGCTTCTCCTATTTCTCCATTTCCCCTAGTAGCCCCTTGAACTAAATTACCATCCTTGTATGTTAAGTTTATTGTAAGTCCGTCAAATTTATATTCCATAACATAGGTAGGCTTTGGTAATTTATCTTCATTTGCTAAATTATACTGCTCAATTAATCTCTTTACTCTATTATCCCAGTTTTTTAATTCTTCTACACTTTGGCATTTATCTAAACTCCATAGCTTACCTAAGTGTGTATGCTTTTCAAATTTATCTAGAGGCTCTCCACCTATTCTTTGAGTAGGAGAATTAGGTAAAACCTCTCCTGTCTCCTTTTCTAAACGCACTAATTCGTCATATAGTTCATCGTATTCTTTGTCACTAACCTTAGGCTCATCAAGGGTATAGTAATAATAATTAAGGTCATTTAATATCTCAACTAATTCCTTCATTCTAGATAGTTTATCCATTTATTTCACCTCGATTCTACATTTCCCATTATAGTATATTTTTGTAGTAGCTCACATAAGATGTGAGCTACATATGTTTTTATCTTATATATAAAATTTAGAATTATATTTATAATATTTCTATAGGTGCATATTCTAGCATAAGTTTCTTTACTCCTTCTCCATCAAAGGCAACTGATATTTCAGTGCTACTTCCTTGCTTCTTCACTTGTACTACTGTTCCTACACCCCATAATTTATGTTTGACCTTAGCACCCACTTGTACTTCTTTCTTACCATTACTGCTAGGCTTACTAATCGTTTCAGGTTTATATCCCATAAAGTATTTATTAGAATTACCAAATCCTTTATTTGCATTTACACTCTTTGAAATCTCATTACAATCGTTTATAAGGTTATCTGGTATTTCATCAATAAATCTTGAAACACTGTTATAGGATGTACGTCCGTATATAGTTCTAAAGTTAGTATATGTTAAATACAATTTCTCCTTTGCCCTTGTTATTCCAACATAACAAAGTCTTCTTTCTTCCTCTAGGTCATCTTCACTTGTTAACGCTCTAGATATAGGGAATATTCCCTCTTCCATACCTGCTAAAAATACGACAGGGAACTCTAACCCCTTAGCACTATGCAATGTCATAAGGGTGATACAGTTAGTTTGACTTTCATCTGTCTTATCTATATCTGATAATAATGAGATGTTTGCTAAGAATTCTTCTAATGTCTTTTCTTCACTTGTCTGTTCAAAATCTAATGCAACTGACAAGAACTCTTGTATATTCTCTATTCTGGTCCTAGATTCTATTGAATCTTCTTCTCTTAGTTTGTTTAAATATCCTGTTTCATCTATTACCTTTTCAATAAGCTCCTTTACTCCTATAATCTCCTTCATTGCAATGAATTTACCTACCATAGAGGCAAAGGATTTTAACTTAGTTATAGCTCTCTGTGATAAGCCCGGTACTTCCTCTGCGTCTAAAATAACACTATATATGCTTTCTCCTTTTTGAAGGCTGTATTGTTCTAGTTTTTCAATAGTCTTTTTACCTATTCCCCTCTTAGGAACATTTATAATTCTCTTTAAACTAATATCGTCTAATGGATTTTGAATCAAACGTAAATATGCAATTATATCCTTTATTTCTTTTCTATCGTAGAATTTAAGTCCACCAACAATCCTATAAGGAATATTAGCTTTTATTAGTGATTCCTCTAGCACACGGGACTGGGCATTAGTTCTATATAGTATAGCAAAGTTAGAATAATCTACATCCTCTTTTCTGCTTATTTCTCTAATCTTACTTATTATAAAATTAGCTTCATCGTGCTCATTATCTGCTTTATATATGTTGATAGGGTCTCCTTCATTGTTTGATGTCCATAATCTCTTGTTTTTTCTTCCCCAGTTATTTGCTATAACCGTATTTGCAGCTTCTAATATAGTTTTAGTGGAGCGATAATTTTGTTCAAGCTTGATTACTTTTGCTTGAGGATAGTCCTTTTCAAAATCTAATATGTTTCTTATATCTGCTCCTCTCCATCCGTAAATAGAATTATGAACAACAACTCCCTCACATATAAACTGTCTAAAGTGAGGTATAGATAAATCATAAACGTATCCATCATATTCTTCAAATGTTACTTCTTCTACTATATCTTCAATGATTTCATTTTTATCTAAAATCGCAATACTCATTGAAGGTCTTAAATGAGATATTGGCATATAATAATAACTATTATCTTTAGTTAATTTAGCTCTTTTTATTATATCTATAACTCCATCTAATTGAGCTAATTTCTTACCATATAAATTAGCTTCATCATAATCTTTTCTTTCAGTTTCAACTCTCCATGTATCTTTTTGTCCAGCACTTACTGGAAAGCCTTGATTTTCAACAGCTTCCTTCAGATTATCTCCAGTAGTATTAAAAGCAATTCTATGGCTATGCCATCCTGAAGTTTGACCTGTCTCTTTTCCTCCGAAAAAGTTTAGATTAATTATTCTTCTTTTAGTATTTCCCCTTGTTACACCATTGCATCTATGATGAGGGTATTCTTCAAAAATTAACAAATCATTCATTAACTTTAATGCTGCCTTCTCTGTATCTATTTCATTAAATATCCTGTCTATATACTCTTGATTAAGGGACATATTTCTACCTTGAGCATGAAATACTGTTGTTGGTATACCATATTTTGTTGATAACAGCTGTTCATAATAGGTTGCCTCTTCTTTACTTGTACAAACTCTTAGTATCCACATTTTATCTCCGTGTTCTTGATTCAGTCTAACCCCCTGTGTTTGTCCTATTCTATATCCTTTATCCCTTCTATACATTAGATAAACGTAATGTACTCCAGGCTGAGGATTCATTTTTCCAAAAACTATATGATTAGGAGTAGCAACTATTTGTTTACCAGTTTTAGTTTTTACTTTTACTGCGGGACCTTTATATTCTTTTTTTAGTTTCTTGTTTACAGTCCCCACCATAACTTTACCGTGACCACCAGCTGACAGTACTTTACTTTCTGCATCTAACTCTTCAATAGATTTAAGTCCATCTGGAGTATATATTTTTGAATCCTGTGGAATACACTGGTCATCATCGCCCACAACACATATATTCATGTGCTTTTTAGAAACTAATCTTACTAATTGGTATTGTGCTCTATTAGTGTCCTGATATTCATCTACTAAGATATATCTAAACTTTCTTTGATAAAACTCTAATACATCAGGATTTTTTATAAATAGCTCTATTGTTTTAACGATAAGGTCATCAAAGTCAAGGGCATTGTTACCCTTTAATTTCTTTTGATATAGCTTGTATATTTCTCCTTTTTGTCTTTCTCTAAAGTCACCTTCATTTTCCTTTATATATGTATCCGGGTCTTTAAGTATATCTTTTTGAGAACTTATAAAGCCTAGCATAGCTTTAGGGTCATAAAGTTTTTCACTTAAATTCATTTCCTTTATACAATCTTTTATAAGGGTCTTTTGATCAGATGTATCGAATATAACGAAGTTTCGATTGTATCCTATTTTGTCTATATCTCTTCTAAGTATTCTTACACATACTGAGTGAAAAGTCCCAACCCAGATGTCTTCTACCCTATTTTCTATTAATAATCCGATTCTCTCTTTCATCTCATCTGCAGCTTTATTAGTAAATGTTATTGCTAATATGTTTTCCGGCAATACATTCTTTTCGTCTATTAAATATGCAATTCTACGGGTTAGTACCCTTGTTTTACCACTACCTGCTCCTGCTAATACTAAAAGTGGTCCTTCTGTGGTCATAACAGCTTCCTTCTGTGGCCCATTAAGTCCTTCTAAGTAACTCATTAATAATTTATCCTCCCTTATTATACTTTTCTCATTAGCCTCACCCTTTATTATATAAAAAAAAGACTATAAAACATAGTCTTTTATGGGGTCAGGCCTGAATAAGTGAATAACTCTTCACTAATTCAACAATCTTGTTTACTTCTTTATTTCTTTTACTCGCACCGCTTCTTATTTTTGATACCATTGATGAAGAAATATTTAGTTTATTTGCTAAATTTTCATTAGATATATTTACATATTCTTCACTTAATAAAACTATAGCTTTCCTTATATCTGAATATCTCTTAATTCTTGTTCTTTTAACAATATCTTCTATTTTAACTTCACATATCTCACATACCTTTTCTATAAGTTCGTCTATATCTAATGTTGTCGATTTAGTATTATTTTCTTCATACTTGTTAAGACATTCCTCTTGATTAATTAAATATTCTTCTGTACTTATTACATTATTATTCTCTTTCATAAACTCTTTATATCTTTCTATAGCTCTACTTAAATTTTTTGAAAAAAATCCTAATACAAATTCTGTCTCTACTAAATCGTTATCTTTTCCACTAATATATATTCTATAGCTACTCCACCTATAATTTAATCCTTCTTTGAAACCAGCTTTTACTGGATTCATATGGATATATTTTATTAATTGCAACAAATAATCATCTTTGTTACACAACTCAGCCTTATATCGCTGTTGAAATACATGGCCTTTCCTGTTATATTTTTTATTATATCTTTGGGTATAGCTTTGTTGTATTCCTTGCATTATCTTAGATAGAGATGTATTTTCTCTCTCAATTAGCATATGAACATGATTATCCATTATGCAGTAAGCAAAAAGTTTGAATCCATATCTTTCCTTATACTTTTTTATTAACTGCAAATAGCTTTCCTTGTCTTTGTCTTCCTTAAGGATATAGTCTCCGTTATTCCCTCTACACATTACATGATGTAATGCTCCTTTATAATCTATCCTAGGCTTTCTTGCCATTTTACCCTCCTTTATTTTTGACTTTTGCCCCTAAGTCTAATCTATATGTAAAATTTATTTTCTGTCTTAGTTTATAGTTTTCGCCTTTTGTTAACATTTCCCTTCTTAATTCTATTTATTTCTTTGAAATTTAAAATCTAGAATAAGTTATTCACTTATTCAGGCCTGACCCCGTTTAATATTTATACAAATCTTTTCAGCTTCTAAATCTGTTTTAACGTAAGTGTCAATTTTAGCGTTTAATTCTTCCAATTTACTATCATCTACATCCCCTATTGTAAATACAATATCTACTTTATTACTTGGTGCTACCTCAAAGTCTACTATTGGAGCAGTATTATCTACTTCTATAGTTTTGTACTGATAGCTTTCTCGTCTATCCCCTGTATTAACAAACTCTGATAAAGTCGGTTGGCCGAATTCATCTTTTGCCATAAATTCAAACTGATATTTACCTACATGATTAACTTTTACAGTTGCCCTTTTATTTACTGTATCTATTGGTACTGTACCTACCCAACTTTCGTCATTAAAGTTTCCGTCATTATCAGAGTCAAATCTATATCTTATTCTTTGAATATCAATAGTATCTTCATCATCAGAACTAGCTTGAATGTTATAGGTAATCAGTTCTGCTCTTTTACTGTCATCTGCATCTCTGTAAGCAGTAGGAATTACATCAAAGTTAATATTAGGAGTTGTATCTTCATGTACTGTTATAATTTTTTCTGCAAATGGTGATTTTTTGCCGAAAGTATTAGTTACTTGATACCTTACCTTATATTGTCCTTCTTCTTTAAATAGTAATGTTTCATCTAGCTTATCGTTGTTTCTTATAAACTTAGTACTACCACCTTGGTTAACTAATGCTCCACCACTTCCGTTTTGTATTTTAATAACTCCTGTTCCTTGATTATCTAATGGTATTATCTCCCAATAATCTTTTGAATGGTCTATTGAATGCATTTCTGGTCCATAGTAGTCTTGAGCATAACTAGAATTACCATCCATTTCAAATTTTCTATTTTCTTTTATATTAAATTCTCCACTAGGCCATCTTAAACTTGAATTATCTTTAATAACAGCAGTTGGTAATGGATATACCCTTATAGTTTCAGAATAAGAATAACTTTGCCCTATTTCATCAGTTACGGTTGCAGTAAGTTCATAAAAACCACTTTCTTTAAATCTAATTGCTCCACCATTTTTATCTAACATATTATCGGTGTAAACATTTAGACTAGCAGGCAGCATAACACTTGGATCACTTTCACTAGCTCTTTTTAAAGACCAATCTACTGTAGTAGTAGGTACTTCCTCGTCTTTTATAACAGTAGATAGATTTAAAGTATCATCTGTATATGCCCAATCTGTCATAGAAAACTTAATGTCGGGTATCCAGTTAACGTCAAACACTTTTGTTATAGTGTTTTCTTTTCTATCACTAGGGGTTACAAATTTATCTATAGTAGGTTGTCCAAATTCTTCTTTTACTCTTAATTCAACTTTAAATTGTCCAGAATTGCCTTCTTCAAATGTTACTCCTATATCAAAATCAGTTTTATCGGTAAATGTAGCATATATATCATCATCTGAAAAATCTCCATTTTCATTATCATCACGAATTATAGTCCAATACCAACGGTCTATAATATCTCCATCATTTGATATAGAAAAGTCTTGTAAGTGTACTGTAGTACTAACAGGATTATTTTGAAAATCTGGATTAGCTCCTGTTATGTTAAAGTCGGGGTCGGGTATTTCATCTTCTTCTATTGTAATAATCTTTTCGATATCTGTTGCATCAATTTGTGGATGGTTAGGATTAGCGTCAGAAAAATTATTATGAACTCTAAGCCATACTTTATATCTTCCTGGTTCTTTAAATACTACATTTTTAATTTCATTATCAGATGTATCATTATCAATCTTTATAGAAGAAGGGTCTTGCCCATCCACAGGAGTTATACTCCATTCATTCCTATCTGTTTGAATTGGGTCTACTCTAGGAGTCAAACTATCTTTTGAACTTAATGTAACTAATCTATTTTCTTTAAGTGTACCACTCTCTGTTATTCTAGCAACAGGTAACGGAGGTATAATCTGTACTTGTTTAGTAATTGTAGAGGCATTAGTTATAGGATAAGTATAATCTCGAACCTCTAAAGTAACTTCATAAGTACCTTCTTCTGTAAAAGTTAAGTTTCCACCACTTCCACTTAAATAACCACTAACACTAGCAGGTTGCCCTGTATCTAAATTAATTGAAGGCATAGTCCATATTCTGCTAACTATATCGTTGTTAGGGTCAGTACTTCGGTCTGTAACTTCAATTGTTTCATTTGGAAAACCAAAGTCATACATATCAAAATCAGCTACTGGGTCTTGTGGTTCGGTATTTACATAAATCCTTTTTGAATAACTATCTTCATTTCCTCTTTCATCCATAACATAGAGTTCAACGTCATAATAACCCGATTGATTAAAAACAATTTCACCACCATAGGTATCTAAATTCATACTTTCTATATATAAACTAGAAAAATCACTATCTATATTACCTGTTTCATAATCATTTTGAGAATAAGCTATTAAATCTCCATCTGTTGTTCTAATTGTCCAATCAGCATATTTTTCGTCTTCCTCTTTATCCGTTGTAGCATTAACTAAATTAACTGGTAATGTAGTATAATGTGGGTCATCATTTGTAAAAAACACGTCTGGTGGTGTGTTTGAAATGGTCGGTCTTATCATTGTACTAGCTGTTGCTGTATCGGTATTTCCATTTTCATCTTCAATAGTAACTGTACTCCATATAGGAATTGTACCAAAAGCATTCACATCAGAAGGTCTTATTTCAATATACTCTGAATTTCTACTACTGCTACCACTTACACTATCACCATTAAGTTCATAATCTCTATCATCAATTCCTAAAGTCGCATATGAACCACTAGAATCTAATGTAACTCTTACTGATTTTGGTTCATCATTATCCCATTCTTTAGGCAGCCATTCTACTTCTGTTGGAGCATCAATGCTTAAATCTGCTATCACCTCAACAGGGATAGTACCGATTGTTACTTGTCTTTCTGTTTCAGCAAAGTCATTCATAGCATAACTGTATACTTTAACTTTTGCATAAATAGTTTGTCCTGCCTCTATATTATCAAGTGATGTTTCCCAAATTTCAGGAGTTGTATCACCTTCGTCTAGCTCTGGGTTTACACCTGCTCCTGCATTGCTATATGATGGGTCGGTATCAACCCAATATCTATATGCCAATCTTCCACCATTTGGTTCATTAGAATTTGAGGCATCTAGTGTAATATCTATAGTATCAGAAGTGCCATCATATAATGCATTTGGATCTGGTGTTACTACTAAATCTGTGTATATATCATCTGCCGAAAAAGGTTCTTCTACAATTAAAGTTATACTATCGGTCGCCTCTGCTATATCTATAGCTCCTCCATATGTTGAATAAAAACCTATACTTATAAAATTCACTGTATGTGTGCCTGTATTAAAATCTGACCTAGAAAGAGTTACATAGTGAGTTTTGGTTACTGATACTGTTTCGCTGCTAGTTTCTGCTGAAGAATAATCTATGTCATTACAATCCAATATAGTCCAAATAGACTTAATAAAAGCTGAACTAGCTCCATTTGATAACGTTAAAGTTGTTTTTGTTGTTATTGGTATTGTTACTTGGTCATTACCTCCACCTATTATATACTCATGTTGTGGAATGTTTATTTCTGCTTGTATATCAATTTGTCCTGGTATTTCTTCAATTTCAAAAGTAGCATATCTTAACCCTAACGTGGGATGTAAAAACTGAACAAATATACTGCCTTTTGATTTAATAGTCGGAGGGGATAT
>NZ_ARZA01000187.1 GCF_000387765.1 Caldisalinibacter kiritimatiensis | reverse complement strand
TTAGATGGCTTAAGAAGCCCAGCTATTATAGATAATAATGTAGATTTACCACAACCACTAGGACCTACCAATACTACGATTTCTCCATTATATACATCTAAAGATAAATCCTTAATAGCTTCAGTTTCACCATCAAGGGTGTGATATATCATACTAACGTTTTTAATCTCTACTACCTTCCCTTGGTTCATCATTACGCCTCCTC
>NZ_ARZA01000186.1 GCF_000387765.1 Caldisalinibacter kiritimatiensis | reverse complement strand
CGCTGTTCGCCTTTCGCTTTTCGATAATAATTCTATAAACATTTTTTCTGCCTTTCAAACCTGTATTTAACTTAATTACAAGCTATACAGTAAATATACTTTATTAGACAATGAAAAAGCGAGCAAAGCTCGCTTTTTTAATATTGGATACTAGTTATTAGCTAATGGCTAAATCAATTCTTAATTACCCTATATAAGTCCTGTGCTTTATCCTTTGGTACGTGTTCAAGTATCTCTAATACTTCTATCGTAACATTTCTGTTACCAAAGTTAATTTCTATTATATCTCCTACATTTACATCTGTTCCTGGTTTAGCTTCTTTATTATTTACTAAAACCCTACCTTGTTCACACGCTTCTTTTGCAACTGTTCTTCTTTTAATAATTCTGGAATTTTTTAAAAACTTGTCTATTCTCATAACTATCCTCCCATCTCTTACAGTTGATATTTAAAGTAAAAAGATTGTCACAAAACAGCGTAGACATAAATTTTCGACATTAAATAAAAAATCAGGTCAATTGACCTGATTTCTTATTTATTTACAGCTTCTTTTAATGTTTTACCAGCTTTGAATACAGGCGCTTTTGAAGCTGGGATATCGATAACTTCTTGTGGGTTTCTTGGGTTTCTACCTTTTCTTGCTTTTCTTTCTCTAACTTCGAAAGTTCCAAATCCAACTAATTGAACCTTGTCCCCACTAGTTAAAGCCTCTTCTACACTTTTCATGAATGCGTTTAATGCGCTTTCTGCGTCTTTTTTAGTTAAACCACTTTTTTCTGCAATGCTTGTAATTAATTCTGATTTGTTCACTAAAATTACCTCCTTATATTTATTAATATAGATTTTATACGTATAGCATATTCTATGTTTTTGTCTAAAATCCTCTTTTTTGAAGGGATTTTTTATCATTTTTTGTTCTTTTGTGTCTTAGCTTGTTCCCATAACAAATCCATTTCTTCCAAACTCATACTTTTTAAATCCTTTCCTTGTTTAACACTCTCCTTTTCTATGTACTCAAATCTTTCTATAAATTTATTAATTGTTTTATTTAAAGCTACTTCTGGATTTATTTTAAGAAATCTAGCTACATTAACAATAGCAAACAACAAATCTCCCAACTCTTCTTCAATCTTATCATTATCCTTATTGTTGTATTCCTGTATTAACTCTTTATATTCTTCTTTAGCTTTATCAATAGCTCCATCTATACTATCCCAATCAAAGCCAACATCTGCTGCCCTTTCTTGTATCTTATAACTCTTCATTAAAGATGATAAGCTCTTAGGTAAATTTTTCAATCTATCAGTATAACTTGTAACAGATTTTTCTTTATCCTTCATCTTGTCCCAAGTAGATTTTGCTTCGTTTAAATCATCTGCTTTTACTTCTCCAAATACATGGGGATGTCTATATATCAACTTATCACATATACCCGAAGTAACATCCCAAATGTTAAAATATCCTTCTTCACTTCCTATTTGTGCATGAAATACTACTTGTAAAAGTAAGTCACCCAACTCTTCTACTAATGAATCAATATCTCCACTGTCTATTGCGTCTACAACTTCGTATGCTTCCTCTAATACATACTCTCTAAGGGACTCATGGGTTTGCTTCATATCCCACGGACAGCCCTTCTTACTTCTTAATCTTTCCATAATACTAATCAAATTATTCATATTATATCTTTTTTTAGTTGAATTGTCTACTCTTGGTATGTACAAATATGTAAAATAATCAAAATTATCTATTCTATCTATCTCAAATAATGGTATTTTTACTATTTCTTTATTTTGATTAGAAGAAATTTTAATAATATATATCTCATAATCATCATCATATACTTCCATCAACTTCAATTTCGCCTCTGAAGCTACCATTTGGTCATATACTTGAGAAATAATATTATGACTATTGATATCCACCATATACTCTTCAAAAGATAAACTATCAAGTACTTTAAAACCACTACTAATATCAAATCCTATGGTAGATATTGCTTTTTCAAGAAAACTTATGCTAGGAATAACTTCAATTTCTATTTTACATTCATTTTTAAATTTATTCAATATAAAAACTGTATTTTCTCCTATAAAAGGATTACCTGGTACTCCATAATTAATAATATCATACTGCTTTGCCTTTTCTATTAGGTCTTCAGTAATAATTTCATACACTTTATCAAAATCTTCTTCTTGTTCGTACACATAATCATATGAATTATACTTTATACCTTCTTCTTTTAAATAATCCGTAACAGGATGTCTTTCTGTCCTTAAATAAATAGGTGAACCATTTGTAAGCGTATTTACAGCTTTTAAAGACATTTCATCAACTTTACCTGGTCCCAGACCTATCACGTTAATCTTTGACATTTCTAACCCTCCGTATTAGTTATAATTAGCAATATAAGCTAGGTTTATACCTAGCTTATTTACCCTCTCAATAGTCCTATTGCTTTTAAAAGTCTTGCTATTTTATTACCAAAAGGTAAAAGGTCAAAATCTCTAGATGTAATAGCTCCTGTTATTAATAAAGCTGAGCCATAAACAATAGCTCCCACAAAAATAGCTAAAATCGTAGCTAATTTGGCTCCTATTAAAGACATTGTATATTGGTACGTAAACCATGTAGTTAACACCATAATAGTAACAGAAATAATAGGTTTAATAAAAGTATTAATAAAATTAAATTTCGTTTTAGTATGTTTTTCTACTGCTATAAAGTTTAAGATACATGCTATAAAGTAAGCAACAACCGTACTAATAGCTGCCCCTTTAATATTTATCTCTGGTATTCCTGTTAAAATATATGTTAATACTATTTTAAATACAGCTCCTACTGCAAGATTTCTAACAGGTACTCTAGGCTTTCCTAACCCTTGTAAAATAGCTGTCAAAGACTGTATTAATGTTAAAAACAACACACTAAAGGCTAAAATTTCAAGTATAGCTCCTGTGCTCTCTAAAGTAGATAAATCATTGTTAAAATATAATAATTTAATTATCGGTGTTGAAAGTATATATAGTCCTAAAGCTGCTGGTAACCCAATAAGTAATGTAACTCTAACTCCTGAGCGAGTTATCCTCTTTATGTTTTGATAATTTTTTCTAGCAAAAGCATCAGAAACAGCTGGAACTAAACTCATAGCCAATGCTAGTGAAAATACCTGTGGAAAATTAATAAGTGTTTGAGCCATTCCTCCTAATTGACCATACAGTTCTGCAGCTTCCACTTCACTATAATCAATAAACTGCAATCTTCTCATTACTATACCTGCATCTATAGTATTCATTATTGGTACTATTGCAGCCCCTATAGCTATTGGTATAGCAATAGATAAAAGTCTTTTTACTATTGTATTTGTACTTTCTAACTCTTCTTCTGAACTACTTTTTATCTCTATCCTAATATTTCTTTTTCTTATAAAATATATAATTAAAATTCCTATAGTTCCGAATATAGCACCTGCTGAAGCACCAAAGGAAGCACCAGATGCTGCTATTGGCAAGCCTTTTTCTAATAATGTATATGCTAAATACAGTCCAAAAATCACCCTAAATAACTGCTCTATAACCTGAGATAAAGCTGTAGGTGTCATTGTCTGCCTACCTTGAAAATATCCTCTAAATGCCGACATAATAGGCACAAAAAATAAAGCTGGAATTAAAGCAACTAATGAATAATATGAATTAGTGTTACCTATTAACTTCACTATGCTTTCTGCAGTAAAGTAAACAAATGAAGAAGTTAGTATACCAACCATAAGCATTGCTAATAAAGATACCCTGAATACCTTATGAGCACCTCTATAATTTCCTAAAGCTCTTTTTTCCGATACAAGTTTTGCTATAGCTGTAGGAAATCCGGCAGTTGATATAGCAAGTAAAAACGCATACATTTGATAAGAGGGCTGATAATACCCCATTCCTTCTGCTGTTATTAAGTTTGCTAGTGGAATTCTATAGACTGCACCTAATATTTTTACTATTACCCCTGCTATCCCTAATATGGCAGCTCCTTTAAGAAAATTCTCCTTTGTCATGTATTGTCCTCCTACTTTTACTAACATAGATTAAGCAACTAGTATAATTATATCAGAAAGGAATAATATGTGGAATAGTTTATTATTTGCAAATAAAATATTAAAAGCTCACCATATAGGTGAGCTAACCAATTTCAATATTATTGCTCCATTTGTTTTGCTAAAAATGAAGCCGCTGTTTCAGATAGTTTTTGCTCTAATTCTCCCATTTTTTCATCAGATTCTTTAGTTGTTAAAATAACTGAGCCTATTGGGTCACCTTGCGTTACTATTGGTGCTATAACTTGATTAATATAATCATCTGGGTTAAACTCATTAGAAGAAACTCTTATAGGTTTACTAGTCCCTGTTGCCACATATGTTTCTTTACTTTCAATAATTTTTTCTAGTTCTGGACTTATTCTTTTTTCTAAGTACTCTTTTTTTGACCCTCCAGCAACTGCTACTACTGTATCTCTATCAGTAATTATTGAAATATGGCCTGTCGATTCATTTAAGGCCTCAGCATATTCATTTGCAAATTCGCTAAGCTCACCAATTGGTGAATATTTTTTTAAAATAACTTCTCCTTCTCTGTCTGTAAATATTTCCAATGGGTCTCCTTCTCTGATTCTAAGGGTACGTCTAATTTCTTTAGGAATTACTACTCTACCTAAGTCATCGATTCTTCTAACTATTCCCGTTGCTTTCATATCCTCACTCCTTAATTATTAGATTACATTAAACCTCACATCAAACCTCGGTGTAATTATTATTTAACTTTTTAGATTATTTTATGCATTAGTGGTAATTAAGTACAGAAGTCGATTTATATAATTTTATGTCATATTTGTAGTAAATAAAAGAACAAAGTCGACTTCGTCGATTTGTTAGTTAGTAGTTAGTAGCTTTTCAGTCAGTTCTCAGCTCCTAGCTATTAGTTCTTAGGTTTTGGCAAATGCATTTAACAATACTATTTTTCCCACTCACTCCTACCTGTATATTTAACTTAATTACAATCTATACATTAAATATACTTTCTTAATCAAAAAACAAAGCACTAAGAACAATATGTTCTTAGTGCTTTGTTTTTTATTCTACAAATATCTCTACTTCTGCATTTTCTCTTAATTCATTAAGTTTATTTGAATACTTTTGATTTTCCATATCTTCAATAACTATTTCTTTTAATTCTTCAAAACTGTCTAATCTATCCTCTACCTTTATAATATGGAATCCAAACTGTGTTTTCACAATACCACTAATTTCTCCAGGTTCTAATGAAAATGCCACTCTATCAAATTCTGGAACCATATCTCCTTTATTGAAGTACCCTAAATCACCACCTGCAGAAGCAGTTCCTGGGTCTTGTGATTTTTCTTTTGCTAATTCTGTAAAATCTTTACCATTTTTTACTTCAGCTAATATTTTTTGTGCTTGTTCTTCGGTATTCACTAATATATGGCTAGCTTTTATCTGAATATATGAATTTTTGTTTTCTTCAAAATATGCTTTAGCGTCTTCCTCTGAAATTGCTATACTTTTTAAGAATTCTTCTTTATAACTATTAATCGTAAGGTCTTTTTTTATACTTTCTGTCAAATATTCTTCTGTCATATTGCTCTCTTTTAAGAAATTTTTATAGTCATCCTCATTTTTAAAAACTTCTTTATACTTTTCCACTTCTTTTTTTGCTTGCTCATCGGTAGCTGCTATTTCCATCTCTTCAGCTTTTTGTATAATAATCTCTTCGATTATAAGATTCTCTAATACTTTTTCTTTAATAGCTTGTTCAAAGGTTCTACCATCGCCTATATCTTTCGCCCATATATCAGGCCCAAACTGAGCTTCATATGCCTTTTTATATATATCAAGCTCTTTATCATAATCTGCTTTTAAGATTTTTTCACCATTTACTATGGCAACTGCTTCATTTTCAGCTTTTTCACTGCTACATCCGGTTAGCACAAACGAAAATATCATTATTGTAACTAAAGCTAAAGCTAATAGCTTTCTTCTTAAGAACATCTTATCCTCTCCTTCTTGTGACCAATACTTGTCTATTATTATATATTATTTTTTTGTTCATTGAAACTACTAATTTTTCCAACAACTTCTTCTACTGCATCTAGTACATAATTCTGGTCTTTCTTTAATAATCTATATTTAAAATACGGTTTTCTAGATACATCGAATTCCATCCTTCTTCCAAAGCCGTCAACAAGATAATTAATTAATTGAGGAGTGATTTTAGCAAAGTCACTAAATTCTATTTTTATAAACCCTTCTTTTTGTGATATAGAAACTATATTTGCTTTATTACACAATGATTTTATATATGATATCCTTATTAGATTGTTTACTTGTTTTGGTATATCTCCAAATCTATCTATTATTTCTTCTATAACATCAGATATATCCTCTTTATCCTGTATTGCTGAAATCTTTTTATAAATCTCTATTTTCAACTCTTCATTTCTGATGTATCTATCTGGTATATATCCATCTACATTTAGCTCTATTGTAGTCTCAACTTCTTCATAGGTTTCTTCACCTTTTAATTTCTTAATTGTATCTTCAAGATATTTAATATATAATTCGTAACCTATTGAAGCCATGTGTCCATGTTGTTCTGGCCCTAATATATTACCTGCTCCCCTTATTTCTAAATCCCTCATGGCAATCTTGAATCCAGAACCGAACTCTGTAAATTCTTTTATAGCTTTTAATCTTTTTTCTGCTACTTCTGATAAAACTCTATCTCTTTCATAAGTTAGATATGCAAAAGCTACCCTATTTGACCTTCCAACTCTACCTCTTAGCTGATACAATTGAGCTAATCCCATTTTATCTGCATTAGTTACTATTATAGTATTTACATTAGGTATGTCTAAACCTGTTTCAATGATTGTAGTACAAACTAAAATATCGTACTCTCCTTCTAAAAACTCTATCATTACCTTTTCTAATTCTCTTTCACTCATTTGGCCATGTGCTACTGCTATTCTAGCCTCTGGAACTAATCTTTTTAGCTCTGAAGCTACTTTTTGTATTCCTTGAACTCTATTATATACATAATATATTTGTCCATCTCTACTTAGTTCTTTTAATATTGCATCTCTTATTAACTGTTGATTATGCTCTACTACATATGTCTGTACAGGATATCTTTCTTCTGGTGGCTCTTCTATAACGCTCATATCTCTTATACCTATCATAGACATATGAAGTGTTCTAGGAATAGGTGTAGCTGTTAAAGTTAATACATCAACTGATTCTTTTATTTTCTTTAATGCTTCTTTATGTTTAACTCCAAATCTTTGTTCTTCGTCAACAATTAGTAATCCTAAATCTTTAAACTTTATATCTTTAGAAAGTAATCTATGGGTTCCCACGACTACATCTAATACTCCTGATTTTAAGTCATTTATTATTTTCTTTTGTTGCGCCGGTGTTTTAAATCTGCTAAGCATACCTATCTTGATAGGAAACTTACTGAACCTTTCCACCATAGTATTATAATGTTGTTGTGCTAATATTGTTGTTGGTACTAAAAAGGCTACTTGCTTGCCATCTAATACTGCTTTAAATACAGCCCTTAAAGCAACTTCTGTTTTACCGTACCCAACATCCCCACACAATAGTCTATCCATAGGCCTAGGATTTTCCATATCTCCTTTTATCTCTTCTATACATCTTAACTGGTCTTCAGTTTCTTCATAAGGAAATGAGTCCTCAAATTGTTTTTGCCAAGGTTGATCTTTAGAATAAGCAAATCCTTTATATGTTTGTCGTTTTGCATATAGTGTAAGGAGTTCTTTAGCCATATTTTCAATAGCTTTTTTAGCTTTAGTTTTAGTCTTAGTCCATTCACTACCGCCCATTTTATTTACTTTAGGCTTCACTGCATCTGAACCTATATACTTTTGTATTAAATTCATTTGGTCTACTGGAACATAAAGCCTGTCATTTCCTGAATACTTAATTGTAAGATAATCCTTTTTTACTCCTTGTACTTTTAGCTGCTCTACTCCCATATATCTTCCTATACCATGGGTCTCATGAACTACGTAATCTCCTGTTTTTAAGTCAGCAAAGGATGTTATTTTCTTTGTATCCTTACGTTTTTTCTTTTTACGTCTTTTTTTCTTGTAGTTTCCAAATACCTCTTTATCACTAATAATAGCAAACTTTATTTCTGGATATTCAAATCCTCTACTTATACTACCTGCAACCACAAAAACTTGACCGGATAGAATTTCTCTATCTAAATTGTCAACATAATTACATTCAATCCCTTTTTCTTTTAAAGCTTCAACAAGTCTTTTTCCTCTGTCCTCTACTCCACTTAATATAATTACTTTATATCCTCTATATTTAAATTGTTTAAGTTCATCAGATAACAATTCAATCTTATTATGAAAGGATTGCATACCTTTAACTGTAAAGTTTATAATTGATTTCGGCTTAAATCTTGGAATGTTTTTAAGAAGAGCAGTTATTGTTATGCAAACTTTCTCCTTTATGTGATTTGATACATTATCATATAAACTATATAAGTTCTCATGCTTAGATAACACTTCTCCTTTTTCAAAAAGGTCAGTATATTTATTTATAAAATCGTTTTCAATTCCCTTTACATTCTCTTCTATTCTTTGTGGCTCATCTACTATTATAAGAGAATCATCTTTTAAATATTTAATAATAGAAGTAAATTCATGAGGAATATATGGAATAAGCATGTCTAAATTTTCTATACTTAGTCTATTTTGCAATAACTCAATATATTCACTAAATTTTTCATCGATTCTATCCTTTATTTTTTCTGCTTTAATATGTTTGTTTTTTTCTAGCTTTTTTATTGACTTATTAATATCTTTGTTTATACCATTAATAATATCATTAATGTACTCTTCTTCAATTATCAACTCTTTAGCTGGCGATATATACACTTTATCAATATTTTCAATAGACCTTTGGTCTTTTAAATCAAAAGCTCTAATTGAATCTACTTCATCATCAAATAACTCTATTCTGTAGGGATTAGTGCCCACTAGTGGATAAAAGTCAATTATTCCTCCTCTTATGCTAAACTGTCCTTTCCCTTCTACCATATCTACTCTCTCATAACCCATGAGTATAAACCTTTTTGTTACCTCGTCTAAGTCTACTATAGAGCCAATCTCTAACTCCATATTATATTTAGTTAGCACTTCAGGTCTCATGATTTTATTAAGAACAGCTTCTATTGATGTAACAATAATTATATCCTCATTATTATTTAATCTATCTAAAACATTTAATCTTTGATTTAAAATCTCATGACTGTATGCATCTACACTATAGAATAGTAGTTGCCTAGAAGGAAAAAACTCAACATTGTCCCTTACAAATAACTTTAAGTCTTCTACTAATTTTTTTGCCCTAAGTTCATCGTAAGTAATAATCAAAATTTGTTTTTTTAGGTGTTGATTTAATCCATATGTGATATGAGCAATGTTTTCTTCTGATAAACCATGAATTCCAATAGGAGAGTTTTTCTTTTCTATATTTTCTAACAAATTTTTATACGATGACAGGTTCTTAATTTGATTAATAAATATATTATCAGGCATTACATCAACTCCTTGAATTAAGTAAGCAACTCAAGCCTAGGCAATAACGCCTAGGCTTTATAGAACATATATGGTTTGTTTATGTTGTTGTAAATCTCTGAAAGTTATTTTATTCCTATATTAACCATTATATGCATTCATAGCTTTATTTGCACCATCAGTAATAATCATTTCTACAGCTTTGGCTGCTCTTTCTATTGTATCATCTATAATTTCTCTTTCTTCTTTATTAAATCTACCTAAAACATAATCTGCTAAATCTTGATTTCCTTCATTTCTTCCAATACCTATTCTTATTCTTGGAAACTTATCATCTTGTAAATGATATATAACAGACTTCATTCCATTGTGGCTTCCAGCACTACCTTTAGGTCTAATCCTAAGAACGCCAAGGTCTATATCTATGTCATCGTATATAACTATAATATTGGAAGCTGGCATCTTGTAATAGTTGTATATCTGTAATATACTCTCTCCACTTCTATTCATATACGTAAGTGGTTTCACTAATATAGCCTTCTGACCACCTATATGGGTTTCTCCATAAACTGCATTATATTTCATTTTAGTTAAGTTTACATTATTTCTCTCTGCTAAGTAGTCAATAGTGTCAAATCCAACATTATGACGTGTTCCACTATATTGTTTTCCTGGATTTCCTAGACCAACTATTGCAAACAAAGCAATCAACTCCTTAAATTTCACCTAACATTAGAATAACAACTATTAGGTCTAAAGCTAATACTAATCAAATAATTTACTTACTGATTCGTTTCCATATATTCTTCTGATTGCTTCAGCTATTAATGGTGCAACTGTAACTGTTTCAATCTTATCAATCTGTTTTTCAGGTGCTAAAGGTATAGTGTCTGTAACAACTAGCTTTTTAATAACTGAATTTTCTATTCTTTCAATAGCAGGTCCTGATAAAACTGGATGTGTACAACAAGCATAAACATCTAATGCTCCAAATTCTTTTAATACTTTAGCGGCTTTAGTTATAGAGCCTGCAGTATCTATAATATCATCTACTAAAATAACATTTTTGTCTTTAATATCACCTATAACATTCATTACTTCTGAAACATTTGCTTTAGGTCTTCTTTTTTCAATAATAGCTATTGGTAAATCTAATAAACTAGCAAAATTTCTAGCTCTTTGTACGCCTCCAACATCAGGTGATACAACTACAGTATCTTTATCTATACGGTTTTTAAAATACTCTACTAGGATTGGTCCTCCTAATAAATGGTCCACAGGTATATCGAAATATCCTTGTATCTGACCAGCATGTAAGTCCATACATAATACTCTGTCAGCTCCAGCTTTTGTTAATAAGTCTGCTACTAATTTTGATGTGATTGGGTCTCTTGCTTTAGCTTTTCTATCTTGTCTAGCATAACCATAGTAAGGGATTACTGCATTTATTCTGCCAGCTGATGCTCTTTTAAAAGCATCAATAAGTATAAGTAATTCCATTAAATTTTCATTTACTGGTGGGCAAGTTGGTTGAATTACAAATACATCTGCACCTCTCACTGTTTCATTGATTTTAACTGATATCTCACCATCGCTAAATCTACCCACTTCACTATTTCCTAGTGGTACTCCTATCTCGTCACAGATTTTCTCTGCAAGTTCTTTGTTAGCATTTCCAGCGAAAACTTTTATGTCTCTTTTTCCTACGTTCATTTGAATTCCTCCTATTATTTATATTTTAAAGGTTATTTCTTTTCTTCTCTTTGTAAGTTCTTTTTCTCTACCCAACCTTCTTTATTAAACTGTCTAGCTCTTGCAATGGATAATGCACCACTTTTAACCTCTTCTGTAATAGTTGAACCAGCAGCAACATAGCCATTTTCTCTAACTATAACTGGTGCTACTAAATTAGAGTTACTGCCTACAAAAGCATTGTCTTCTACTATTGTCTTGTGCTTAACTTTACCATCATAATTAACAAATACAACACCACAACCTATATTTACATTCTTTCCAACCTCAGCATCTCCTATATATGCAAGATGTGAAGCTTTAGACTTATCTCCTATTGTTGAATTTTTTACTTCAACAAAGTCACCAATTTTTACTGATTTACCTATCTTACTATTAGGTCTTAAATATGCATAAGGTCCTATGTTAGTATCATTGTCTACTTCGCTTTCTATTATTGTTGAAGATTGTATGTTAACTCTGTCTCCAATTTTACTGTCTACTATTCTACTATTATGTCCTATAACACATTCTTCTCCTATTTCTGTATTACCTTCTATTATTACACCTGGGTATATTACTGTATCCTTACCAATCTTAACATCACTATCTATATAAGTACTACTTGGGTCAATCATTATAGCCCCGTTCATAAGAAGTTTTTCATTTATTCTTCTTCTCATTACTGCTTCGGCTTCTGCAAGTTGTACCTTTGAGTTAACCCCTGCAATTTCTACCTTATCTTCTATTTTATATCCACCTATCTTACAACCCTCTTCATTTAGAATTTTAATAGCATCTGTAATATAATATTCCCCTTGTGCATTGTTATTATCTAATTTATCTAGCACACTTTTTAGATACTTTCCATCGAAGCAATATATACCTGAATTTATTTCTCTTATCTCTTTTTGCTTGTCAGTAGCATCTTTATGCTCAACAATCTCTGTTACATTACCGTTTTCATCTCTAATTATTCTACCATAGCCTGTTGGATCTTCAAATTCTGCTGTCAATACAGTTGCATTATATCCTCCACTCTTATGAAATTCTATTAATTTAGTTAGTGTTTCACTTGTTATTAGTGGAGTATCTCCATATAAAATTATAACATAAGAATTCTCTTTGATATGGTCTTTAGCCTGCATAACTGCATAGCCTGTACCATATGGAAACTCTTCACCTATAGGTTGCTTTACTATTTCAACATTTTCATTTTTCACTGCTTCTCTTACCTTATCCCCACCATGACCTACTATTAATATATTTTTATTTAAATTTGCTTTATGTGCTGCTTCAATAACATAATTAACCATTGGCTTATTACAAATCTTATGTAGAACCTTTGGAAGCTTTGACTTCATTCTAGTTCCTTCACCAGCAGCTAAAATAATGGAAGTCAACATATTAATCATCCCCTCTTTTATTTTTTTCTTTATATACTCAATAAATATTCGACTTAATTAGTATATCATTTATATTATTTCAAATTACTTCCCATAACATTGTATACAATTTTCCACAAAAAATATATACCTTTTAAACAATTTTAATAATTTATATATTATATTGCCATTTTTAGCTATTAACTAATAAGTATGATACAATTATTTCCTCTTTAATTTTACATTCTAAATTATTATAATTATAAAATCTATCTATAAAACACCCACTAACTACTTACCACTAATAACTAACTTTAATTTACAAGTAAAAAAGGGTCCTAATAGACCCTTCTTAATTACTATTCATTTTCTTCATTTTCTTCAGATAAAGCCTTTTCATACTCTTCAAACACAGCCTTTTGAATCATACCTCTAGTTTCAGAGTTTATTGGATGGGCTATGTCTCTAAACTCGCCATCTGGCATTTTCCTACTAGGCATAGCAATAAATGGCCCGTTTTGTCCTTCGATTATTTTAATATCATGTACCACGAAGCAATCATCGAATGTAACAGAAACTATGGCCTTCATTTTCCCTTCCTCGTTGATTTTTCTTATTCTGACATCTGTGATTTGCATAGATTCACCACCTTCCCCCATTGTTAAGTCATTAGTTCGTATTGTTAGTATTCTCTAAAAGCATAGAAAATCCTTCTTTATAAGGGAATTTTATTATATTTTTCATTATTTGTTATTGATATATTAAATTATTCATCTTTCTACAAAAAAATTTATCATTTTTTAAAAAACTTTATTTTCTACGAACTACTTACCGCTAAACACTAACCATTTTTTAGTTCTTTTTCATCTTCTTTTACATCCTTCTGTACGTCTTTATTTACGCCATCAACCTTCTAATATATCAAGATTAGGTTCAATGTATATTTCTTGTTTTTCTTCATCTATTCCCTTTAATGTTAATAGAGAAATATAGTTATCTACTAATTTCTTTTTAGGCTCCTCTGTAGCTATCAAAACACCAATACCAGCTACATCAGCTTTGAATTCTTTCATCATATCTTGAATACCCTTAGCAGTTCCCCCTGCTTTCATAAAATCGTCTACTACTAATACCTTTGAGCCTTCTTTTATAGCTCTTCTTGACAATGACATAGTCTGAATCTTTTTAGTAGACCCTGTAACATAGTTTATGCTAACTGTTGGTCCTTCAGTAACTCTAGCATTTCTTCTAATAATGACTAGTGGAACATCAAGTGCTTGAGCGGTCATCATAGATATAGGTATTCCTTTAGTTTCTACAGTTACTACATAATCTATTTCTTCTGTTAAGAACTTTGATGCAAATACTTTGCCTATGCAGTTGGCAATATTGGGAGAATATAGAATATCTGTCATATATATAAACCCACCTGTTAATAATCTATCCTTCTCCTTGAATTTATCACTTAATTCAACAAGAAATTCCTTTGTCCTTTCTTTAGACATTTTAGGTACAAATTTAACACCACCAGCTGCACCTGATATTGTCTCTATACAACCTAAATCTAACTCCTCTACTAATTCTTTAGCTATAACAATATCTTCACTTATTGTAGATTTAGCTGCATTAAATCTTTCAGTAAAATAATTATATGTAAATATATGATTAGGTCTTTCAGTCAAAATATTCATTAAAGCACCAATTCTATGATTTCTTCTTAGCTTCCTCACCTTAATCCTCCTAAACACGAATGTTTTTCTCGTATATATATATTTTATTCGTTATGACTTAAATATTCAATAGTTTATTGTAATCTACTTATACAGTTTTTAACTTTCGACCATATTGCGTTATAATATAATCAGTACAGTGACAAAACTATATGTCAGGAATATAATAATAATAGTGGAAAACTTGGTAATAATATGTATAGTTATCTAATTAATATAGGGAGGTTTGTAAAATGTTTACTTTCAATATAGATAACCATAAATATAACCACGTTTATTTTATAGGAATAGGTGGCATTAGCATGAGTGCTTTAGCCGAGATACTTTTATCTAATGGCTATAAAGTCTCTGGCTCTGATATGAAATACTCTCCTATTATAGAGAAGCTAAGACAAAAAGGAGCAAAAATCTATATAGGTCATAGTGAAGAAAATATAAAAGACATAGACCTTATAGTATATACTTCTGCTATTTCAAATGATAATCCTGAATTAGTGAAAGCGAAACAGCTAAATATCCCCACAATAGATAGAGCCACGTTTTTAGGGCAACTAATGAAAAACTATGAAAATTCAATAGCCGTAGCTGGTACCCACGGAAAAACCACTACAACTGGAATGCTATCTATTATACTGGATAACTCTGAAATATCTCCTACAATACTTTTAGGAGGAAAACTAGACCAAATAGGTGGTAATGTAAAGCTTGGAGATAATGAGTGTTTATTAACAGAAGCTTGTGAGTATAAAGGCAATTTTCTTAAGTTTTATCCTACAACAGGAATCATACTTAATATTGAAGAAGACCACCTTGATTACTTCAAAGATATCAACCATATAGTAGACACTTTTAAAGACTTTGCTTCTTTAATACCTTCTAATGGAGCTTTAATTATAAACAATGATGATGAACATGCGTCTCAAGTAATTAAAAAAGCTAACTGTAATGTTATAACATTTGGTATTAATAATAACAGTGATATTACTGCCACTAACATAAAATTTAACAATGCAGGATTCCCTACTTTTGACGTAAAAATAAAAGATAAGTTAATAGAAAATGTTACTTTAGGTGTAATGGGAATTCACAACATATATAACTCATTAGCTGCGATTGCTTGCACTTATAATATTGGTATTTCTACAGAAACTATAATTAGCTCACTTAAAAGCTATACAGGAACCCATAGAAGGTTCGAAACCAAAGGTAAAGTCAATAATATAACAATAATAGACGATTACGCACATCATCCAACTGAAATTAAAACTACACTAGATACTGCAAAAAAAATAAAAGCTAATAATGTGTGGTGTATATTCCAACCACATACTTATACAAGGACCAAAGCTTTACTTAATGAATTTAGCCATGCTTTCAATGATGCTGATAAAGTTATTGTTACTGATATTTATGCTGCAAGGGAAAAGGATACTGGTATTATACACTCTAAAGATTTAGTAAATAAAATAAAATCTCAAGATGTTGATGTAGTATATATGAAAGACTTTGAAGATATAGCTAAATATATATTTAAAAATGCAGACGATGGAGACATAGTAATAACAATGGGAGCTGGAGATATCTTTAAAGTAGGAGAAATGTTATTAAATAATCAAATGGATTACAGCGCGTAATATACTATAGTTTCTAATTATTTTTATAAAGACTGTTTAATTTATATAAATTATGGTTATAAATATAATAACCTTAGTCCCCCACTCCCCCTAACATAATAAGGCGATATAATAATCGCCTATATCCACACAAAAAGACTCCCAGTAATGGGAGTCTTTTATTGTGCACTTTCTACATCTTGTTCATCTTCTGCATTGTAAATATCCATTATTAATTCTCTAACTTTATCCTTATCATAAGAATAGTATGAAAGACCAAATTTATATATAGGTCTACCCGGTAATGTAGTCATAGATACATTATCTAATTTTATACCAATTACATCATTTACATACTTCATAACATCTGTTATGCCTACATCTGTCTTAACGTATTTATATACAGTCCTAGCTACTATAGGGAGTCTGTAACTTAATGACTTGCGTATAGCTGACTTTATAAACTGCTGCTGAGCCCTAATTCTACCTAAATCTCCATCTCTATATCCTGTTTTACCATCATTGCTCTTTCTAAATCTTAAAAATTTAACCGCTTGTTCTCCATTTAATAACTGATGTCCTTTTGGTATATCGATTACTAATGGTGGGTCATCAGTTGGATCTTCATATTTCATATGAAACGGTACATTTACCTCTACCCCACCTAATGAATCAACTATTTCTTCTACTCCTTTGTAAGTAACCTTTACATAATGATGTATAGGAACTCCACCTAAAAGACTTTCTATGGCTCTTTTTGTTCCATTTACTCCCCAATCGCCATATACTGCATTTATCTTTCTCTTGTCAGCTTCGTCAAAACCTTCTCTATGCCAATAAGTATCTCTGGGTATAGAAATCATATCTACTTTCTTAGTTACAGGGTCAAAACTAGCAAATATAATAGTATCAGTTCTAGGGCCCTCAAGACCAAGTAATAATACATTTAATCTTTTACTTTCCTTTATCGCCTTTTGTAGTGGGTCATCAGGTTCTTTTGACTCTTCTGATTCTGTCTCTTTTCCACCTTCTGATGCATTTTCACTTATATTAGTTTGCTCTGAATTATTATCTCCTGCTTGTGCACTACTAAAATATAAAAATGCAGCAAACATAGAACCTAATGCTAGCAAACAACATAGAAACACAATTGAAAACACCTTAAAAAAATGCTTCATTTGAAGCCCACCTTTCACAAATAAACTATATCTAAAATTTAAGTATATAATTATTGCTTTTAAAAAAATTATAGTACTATATAATATTAATACTATCAAATTTTTAGCACTAAACAATGCATGTCCTAAAACTATTATAGCACGACTATTTATTGGAAAAAATTAAATTTTGATTACAGATTATTTTTAAGTTACTTAAAAGATTATACCACTTTCTTTATAATCTTGCAATTTAATAAGCCCACGAAAGTGGGCTTATTGTCGGTTGTATGTAATTTTATTAAACTATGTTAAATGAATATCTATAAGTGTTTAAGAAACCTAATACAATTGAAACAAATTCATAAGGTTTCTCATACATAGAAGCATGACCTGCTCCTTTTATCACAACAAATTTTGAATCTTTTATTCTTTTATAGATATGTTCTTGTAGTCTTAATGGTGTAGTTGAATCATATTCTGAGCCTATAATTAATGTAGGTACATTAATTTCATGTAGTTGCTCTGTTACATTTAAACTCTCTGCACTAATTACTAATCTAACAAAGGCATCATACCATTCCTTTGTAAATAGTTGTATAAATAACTTTTCTCTTTTTCTTAACCACTCAATATTATTGTCATAAAACTCTATAGAATATACTGATGGTATGACCGTCCTAAAGAAGGTCTCTCCGTCATACGTTTTAGCTGCTTTTATCCATGCCTTTCCTAAGTCTTTAAGTAATTCATTGGTATAGCTTGTAGTATTGCTTAAAATTAAACTATTTATTTTATCTTGATATTTTAATGCAAACTTAAGTGCAACTTCTCCACCATATGAAATTCCTAATAAATGTACTTTTGTAAAACCTAACTTATCTATAAGCCCTTTTAATACTTCAGCCTGCAAATCTTGAGTATAAATTTCTTCTACTTTTTCTGATTTACCCTGGTCAACAAAATCCATAAGCACTAGTTTGTATTGCTTAGAAAAAGGCTCAATAAATGCTTGCCAGCTTGCTGTACTCATCATTATACCATTTAAAACAACTAAAGGCTCTCCTTCACCATACATTTCATAATATATGTTTTTATCGTTCACTGAAAGATAAGGCATATTGCTCTCTCCTCTATTTTAGTTTATAAAATCTACTATAACATTAGTAAGCTTATCTAAATTATCAATCAATGGTGAGTGGCCACTATCCTCCATAATGACTAGCTTAGCGTTATCTCCTATACTTACTGCTATTTCTTTACCCATATTCATAGGAACAACGTAATCTCTATCTCCTTGAATAACTAATGTAGGTACATTAATTTTATCTACATCACCTGTTCCATCTACTACACCATTGTTTTCATTTGAAATATTGAAAGTTAGTAAAGCATAATCAACATCTACAAGATTTCTCTGTGTTAACATATCATCTAAGTACTCTTCATATCTTTCTTCACTAGGTTGATTATGAGTATAAATTAACATATTCCATAAATTTCTTAGATAATTTTTATCCTTATTAGCATAAGCATTTAATACTGGTAACACCTGTACTGGGTCTTTAGCAATTTCTTTTTTAGTTTTTAATAATTCTCCTACAATTGGCTGTCCTTTTTCATCTTTTTTGTATATAGGATAACCCTTTATTCCAACCGATTCTACTAATATTAGTTTTTCTACATATTCAGGATAATCAGCTGTAAACTGCATACTAACGCCACCACCAGTTGACCATCCCGCTATAGTAAATCCTTTAATACCTAGCTCATCTACAAATAATTTAATATCCTCTGAAAAATCCTTTATAGAATTTATTGGTTTATTGTATGTTGACTTCCCGAAGCCTCTTAAGTCTACAGCATAAATCTTATATTTCTCTGGGAGTCTATCAATTAATATGTCCCAATGTTTTGATGATGTCATATTACCATGAACTAATAATACTATCTTTTCACCCTTTACAGTTTCCCTATACCCTAATGTTTCTCCATTAGGTAATTCAACACTTTTTAAAACAACTTCTCTTGACATATATTTCCCCCTCAATATTTATCATGGTTCAACTATCTACCAAATCATCAATTCCTTAGCTTCCTTTCTTAATTCAGCTCTAAAGTCTGGATGAGCTATATTAATTAGTCTTTCTACTCTTTCCCTTATTGATGTTCCTCTTAAAGAAGCAACTCCATATTCTGTCACAACATAGTCAACATCATTTCTAGACAATGTAACAGCTGCTCCATAATCTAATCTTGGAACTATCTTAGATACTACTTTTCTTTTATCACTACCTGGCACTCTAACTTTAGCTGTTGAATATAAGGCTATTATAGACTTTCCTCCTGGAGAATTTTGAGCTCCTATTGCAGTATCAGCCTGGCCTCCTGTTCCACTGAAATGCTTATGTCCTAATGACTCTGAACAACACTGTCCTGTTAAGTCAACTTGTAATGTAGTATTTATTGAAACCATTTTATGGTTTTTGCCTACTACATAAGGGTCATTTACCCAAGCTCCTCTCATAATATTAACTGCTGGATTGTCATCTATAAAGTCATATAATTTTCTTGTACCCAATGCAAAAGTTGCTACCGTTTTTCCTGGCATCAATGTCTTTTTCTTACTTGTTATAACCCCTGCTTCATATAAGTCAACCATACCATCGGTAAACATTTCAGTATGTATTCCTAAATCCTTTTTATCCATTAGTTCAGCAGTAACTGCATTAGGAATACCACCTATTCCTAATTGTATAGTAGAGCCGTCCTCTATAAGGTCTGCTATAAACTTACCAATTATTCTGTCTTTGTCTGAAGGTTCAAGTACAGGAAGTTCTGGAACTTGATAATCAGTTTCTACAATATAATCAACTTCGCTTATATGAATGATTGTATCACCAAAGGTTCTTGGCATATTAGGATTTACTTCTAATATTACTAAATCTGCATTATCTATCATTTCTCTTTCATATGTAGCACTTAAAGACAAGGATATATATCCGTGTTTATCCATTGGCGCAGCAGTACCTAAAAATACATTAGGTTTTCTATGTGCTAACCTTTTGTAGGCTGCTAAGTGTAAGTGATTAGGGATATATGATACATTGCCATTTTTATGTGCTTTTCTTATACCTGGACTATAGAACCAACCATCCATAAAGAAACTGTCTTTATATTCTGGATTCATAAAATATTCATAATTTGCCATAGGCAAACATGTTGTTACATTTACATTTTCAACTCTATCTGCAATAGTATGAAGTTTAGATAAAATTTCTCTTGGTTCTGCAGCTGATAATGCTGAAACTATATTATCATTTGATTTAATCTTACTTAAAGCCTCTTCTACACTAATTACTTTACTTTTATATAATTCGTTTACGTTCATAAAATTTCCTCCTTTAACCTTATTAATTTTATTAGTTAGCAGGACCCCATTTTATTACGTTTGCTGCCCATGAATACCCTATACCTGCAGCAATCATTGAAACGACTGTGCCATCTTTTATTTTTCCTTGTTCTAAGCCTAATTGTAAAGATAATATCTGGTCTATCTGTCCCATATGACCATAATGACTTAGATAAGTGGTCTGATCTTCAGTTAATCCAAGTTCTTTAAGCATATATTTATGCATTGAATATTTAAAGTGCAATACTGCTAAATATCCTAACTCATCTTTAGGTATACCTGATTTTTCAAATGCCTTATCTATACAATGAAACCAATTCTTCATTGATACTTCATTAAGTCTATCCTTCATATGTTTAGGTCTCATTACCCTTAATGACTTATACGCTTCATCAACATTATCCTTAGTAATTGGATTAGCTATACCTCCTATTTCTACGCCTGCATCTCTAGCCATTGAACCATCTGATACTATATGAGTACCTAAAAGCAAGTTTTTATTATAATTTTTCTTAAGTATAAGAGCTCCTCCACCAGCAGCTAAATTGTACATCATAGACATAGCTTTATCTGCATAATCCACAAAATCACAGTTTCGATAACCTCCAACTATCATTACAGTATTTATTTCATCATCTGCAATCATCATATCCTTAGCCATTTTCATAGCTGCAACTGTAGTACAACATCTTTGCTGAACGTCTATTGCCCAAGCATTAGTTGCTCCTATTTTTTCTTGAATATATATACCTGATGTTGTTAATGGATACTCTTTCCATTCCTCTCCTATACAAAGAATTAAATCAATTTCCTTTGGATCTACTCCTGTTCTTTTTAATGCATCTAATCCTGCCTTTACTCCCATCTCCTGTGTACCATCGTTTGGACCAGGAATAGGTTTTTCTATAACCCCAAGCTTGTTTTTTACTGCTTCTTCTGCCCATACCCCATTAGTTGCTTCAGCTATTTCCTTAGCTGTCATTCTTCCCTCTGGAATATATAATCCAGTTCCTACAATACCTACATTTACACTTTTATCTGTCATAGTAAAATCCCCCTTATTAATATTTTTATAAATTTATATAAGTATTAATTAGATGCAATCGAATAAACCCTTCACTCACTTAATAGCCTTGCTTGCTTTTGTAAAAGTTCTGCTACTTTATTTAACTCAGTTACATGGCTGTATATATCTTCATTTGCTTCAACTTGACTTGACGCTAGTTCTAGTAAGCTATTTACCCTTTCATTTACTTCAGTTGTAATTTGTCTAATGTCATTTATAATCGTATCTACCTGTTTTACGTATCCATCAGTTGTCTTGGCTAGCTTCCTTATTTCTTCTGCCACTACTCTAAAGCCCTTTCCTTCATTACCAAGCCTTGCTGCTTCTATTGCTGCATTTAAGCCTAGTAAATTTGTTTTACTTGCAATAGTACTAATAAACCCCAGTATTTTATCTGTTTCTTCTACTTTTCTCATTGATTCTTCTGTTACTTTTCTTAATTCTTTTACTATTAGTTCTAGACTTTTTGTTTTACTAGAGATGATATCTGTGGCTGCAGATGTCTGTTGCATATTTGAATATAGACTATCAGCCGTTTGTGACAATATATCCTGTTTTTCTACTGTTTCACTAAAACATACAGAACCTATAACCTCGTTATTGTTGTTAAAAATTGGTGTAGCTATTGCTATATATGGAAACCCAAACACTTCCTTATCCACTCTCTTGACTATTCTTTTTTTCTGCTTTATACATTGATAAGAAACTGATGACTTAACATGTGGTGTTCCCTTTCTTATTCCATGGTTTAATTTTTTTCCTGGTACATACACTAAACACTTTTCTAAATCACACACTGATACAGCAAAATCTGAGTTAGTCAATTGGTTTATATAAGGTGCAACTGTAACAAAATGTTTTAAAATATCCCCCATATTACTCCCTCGCATCTTGTTTTTGTAAATCTAAAGCTCCATTGGTCAACTGCTTTCGTCACCTGCCAACCTTACAAAATCTAATAAACATATATAGGTCAAGTCTCTTTAAATAGATGACCTGCCTCTATCACCTAAATAATTCAAAATAAATAGCATACGTTTTCCCGGTGCGTAATAAGTTTATTTCTTTTTACCTTTATTTAGTGCAACTTCTATGCCAAACCCTATATACCTATAAGTGTTGAAATTAGCTAACTCTAGAAAAATAATAGAACTATAAAAATGTGATTTGTATGTTTTTAGAACACAATTTTGTTGTTTTTCGTGTATAATAATAGAAATGCCAATTGTACTTATTTCAAACATGTTCGTATTTCGGACAAAAATAAAGCCCGGAAAAATCCGGGCTTATTTTACTTAAATTCATTAAATTCACTTACTAGTTCAAAATAGAAGTTTCCACTTTCATCTTGAGCTACTTTACTAATAGCCATCTTAGTAACACCTTGACGTACTCCTGGTGAATATGAAATCTCAGGAGCTAATCCTTCTGTGAAATTAAGATGATTCATAGCTTCTATATAACCTTCCCATGATAAGTTATCTCCAGCTTCTTTAAGTCCTGCAACAAATGTCTCTGCTGCAACCCAACCAGCCATTGTATAAGCGTTTACTGGAGCATCAGGGAAATACTTTTTCATTGCTTCATTTAAAGGTTTTAGACTTTCTTCAGTTACATCAAGCCATCCCATAACGTGTAGATTTTTAATCATATTAGGTGCACCTGGTGCTGCAATAGCAAGGAATGATGCATCTGCATTTGAATATGTTGTTAACATAGGCACATCAAAACCTACTTTTTCTATTTCCTTTAATACACCTGCTGTACCAGTTGAAAGACCATAAATTATGATTAAGTCAGGATTTAAGCTTTTAGCCTTTTGTACTTGAACTGTAAAATCTGTATCTCCAGAGTTATATGCTAGTTTCCCTTCTGATTTTAATATATCAGATTTACCTAACTCTTTTAGTCCTTCTTCTACTCCTTTTAATCCATCTCTACCAACATCATCATTTCTATATATTACAACTAAATTATTTGCTTTAAAATGTTCTACTGCATATTTAGCCATTAACTTACCTTCATATACATAGTTAGGTTGTACTGGGAAGAAATTTTCACCTGCTTGTGTTAACTGAACTGCACCTGAGCCAAAATATACAGATGGTATTCCAGCTTCTTTAACTGTATCAACTGCTGCCATAACTCCTGGTGTTCCTAAATGACCAACTATGGCAAATACTTCTTCGTCATATATTAAGGATTCTACTGCCTGCAATGATTTAGCTGGATTAAATTCATCATCCTTCTTGATTAACTCAATCTTTCTACCATTTACTCCACCATTATCATTTACTTTATTAAAATATGCTTCCATACCTGCAAAATAAGGTGTACCAATAAATGCTAAAGGACCTGACTGAACTCCTACTGTACCAATTTTAATACTGTCTTCTTTTACCCCTTGAGCTAATTCAATATTGTTTTCTTCTGCTTCTTCTTGTTCATTATTAGCAGTATCCGTGACTTCAGTATTTCCCTCTTGGTTAGTAGAGCACCCTACTAATGAAAATACTAAAAGTAAACTTAATAATAAAGCTACAATTTTTTTCATTTCATTTCCCCCTCTTGTTTTTTATTTAACTAAGCCAAAGGCTTAGGTAAAATCACTTTTATGCACCAAGGTATGCTTTTTTTACATTTTGGTCACTAATTAGTTGATTAGCTCTTCCTTGGTGTACAATTTTTCCAGTTTCAAGAATATAAGCATAGTCTGAAATTTGTAATGCCTGAAAAGCATTTTGCTCAACCAATAGTATAGTAGTACCTTCTTTATTAATCTCTTTAATAATTTCAAAAATATCCTTCACTATAAGTGGAGCTAATCCTAAAGAAGGTTCATCTAATAACAATAGTTTAGGCTTTGCCATTAATGCTCTACCTATAGCAAGCATTTGTTGTTCTCCACCTGAAAGAGTACCTGCTATTTGCTTTTCCCTTTCTTTAAGCCTTGGGAAGTATGTATATACTTTATCTAATGTATTTGGAATATTGTCTTTATCTTTTCTAGTAAATGTACCTATCATTAAGTTTTCTTTAACAGTTAACTGTGGAAAAACTTGTCTTCCTTCTGGTACTTGAACTATTCCCATTGATACTATTTGCTCAGGTGAATAGTTTTTTATATTTCTTTCTTGAAATTCTATTATTCCTGATTCAACCGAAACAAGTCTTGATATAACTTTAAGGGTAGAGGTTTTACCTGCTCCATTAGCACCTAATAGAGACACTATTTTCCCCTCTTCTACATCTATTGATATCCCTTTAAGTGCGTGAACATATCCGTAATAGGCGTTTACATCTCTTAATTTAAGCATTTAGTTCCTCTCCCTTCCCTAAGTAGGCTTCTTGTACAACTGGATTGTTTCTAATTTCTTCTGGCGTACCTTCTGCTATCTTTTTACCAAAATTTATTACACATATTTCTTCGCATATATTCATCACTAACCCCATATCGTGCTCAACTAATAGAATAGTAATTCCAAATTCATTTTTTATCTTTGTAATTAATTCTGCCAATTCCTCTGTTTCAGTATGATTCATACCTGCTGCCGGCTCATCTAATATTATTAGCCTAGGCTGAGAAACTAGTGCCCTTCCAAGTTCTATTTTTTTCTGTACTCCATATGGCTGTGATGCCGCTAACTGATAAGCTATATCATCAATGCCTAAAAACTTCATGATTTCAAAAGCTTTTTCTCTTATTCTTTTTTCTTCTTTACATACTATAGGAAGGTTAAATCCTTGAGATAATATTCCACCTTTAGTAGTAGAATGTTCTCCTAACATAATATTTTCTAATACAGTCATATGTTTAACTAACAAAACATTTTGAAATGTACGTGACAATCCCTTCCCTATTATTTCATGTACTTTATAGTCTAAAAGATTATATTCAGCTCTACTTTCACCATCATCTGTATTAGTTAGAGGAGAAAATATAATCCTACCTTCATCGGGAGTGTAAAATCTACTAATACAGTTAAACACTGTTGTCTTTCCTGCTCCATTTGGGCCTATAAGGCCAAATATACTATTTTCTTCTACTTCAAAGCTTAAATTATCTACAGCTTTCAACCCTCCAAAGCTTATTGAAAGATTTTCTACCTTTAATATCTTCATAAACAGTCCTCCTCGTGAAATCCTTTACGTTAGCTGTTCTTTCTTCTTTTTACTCAATAACGACTGTTTTAGCTGAGTACCAACTCTAGCGAGTCCATATGGGAAAAACATAATAATAAGTATCAACGCTGCACCTGTGAATATAGAGGAAACGTTCTTTATATTTTGAAGAAATGGTATTTCTTTGATTAACTCTGGAACTAAGGTTAAGAAAAAAGCTCCTAATATACTTCCTTCTATAGATGCTAATCCTCCTATAACTACCATCGCTAGTAGATTAAGTGAAAGTTCTATTCCCCATTGATTAGGCTCAGTAAATCTAATAAGATGCATATAAAGAGAGCCTGCTATCCCTGCATAAAAAGCACTTAATGCAAATGCTACAAGTTTATATTTAAATAAACTTATTCCCATAGCTTGAGCTGCGTGTTCACTGTCCCTCATTGCAATTAATGCTCTTCCAGTCTTTGATTTAAGTAAATTATATGCGAAAACTGAAAGTAAGAATAATACAGTTATAGATAAAATAAAATAGTATTCTCTACTTCTAAAATTGATACCGAAAATAGTTGGAAATTTAGCTGTCATACCTGAATATCCATTGGTAAATGAAATCCATTCCTTAAATACTTGTTGTATTGCTACACCGAAACCTAAAGTTGCTATTGCTAAATAATGTCCTTCTAGTCTTAAAGCTACCATTCCTAATAACAATCCTATTAACATAGGAACTAATCCTGAGACTAATAAAGATAATAAAAATGGCATATGTAGCTGAGATACCATATTAGCTGACACATAAGCTCCAAGCCCCATAAACGCTGCATGTCCTAAAGAAATCTGCCCTGCATATCCTAATAAAATATTGAATCCTAAAGCTATTATTGAATATATTACTGCTAAATTTAACATCGTCATAGTAGATTGTTGAAGCTTAAACACTAAAGGTATAATCATACATATTAATGCTACTATCAAATATTGAATAGGTTTATTTCGTAAAAAGTTCATTCTACTACACCTTCTTTCTCTGTACTTTTCCAAATAGTCCATTGGGTTTAACAATTAAAACAAATATTAATAATCCATAAACTATAACAGTTTTCCACTTCAAAGATATATACATTCCAACTAAATTATCTAATATTCCAATTATAAATCCTCCTACTACTGGACCTATAAATGAACTAAACCCTCCTACAACCGCTGCAATAAAGGATTTTAGATGTACCTCCATCATCATAGTAGTTGAAACATTTGTAGTAGGAGCTATAAGTACACCTGCTATAGCACCTAAAACTGTAGCAATAACCCATGATAAAGAATAAAATTTTGATACAGGAATTCCCATAAGTTTTGCTGTAGTTTCATTTTGTGCTGTAGCTCGAATTGCAATACCAAATATAGTTTTTCTTATTAGGTAGAATAGGATTGCCATTATAGTAATCGTTATTAATATAATAAATAATGCATTTGGCTGAATTATAACTCCACCTACATTTAAGTTGTCAAAAGTTAAAGCTTTTCTAAAATAATGAGAATCTATGCCAAAAATAGCTGCTGCAAGGCCATCAATTATCATTATGAGACCGAGAGTTATAATCATTTTACTAACTAACGAAGCCTTACTTGCAGGTCTAATAAATAATCTTTCAACAATAAAACCAAGTACAATCGCAAATACTATTGCTCCTATGAAAGCGACCGGATATGGCATATTATTTTGCCATATTTTCAATGCAATAAAACTACTAAACATAGCCATTTCACCTTGAGCAAAATTAATCACATCTTGGGTTCTAAATATTAATACTAAGCCCAGAGCAGCGAGGGCATACAAACTTCCCGTTTCTAAACCAGCTATTATATTTTGAAATAATATTTCCATATGTATCCTCCTCTAGTGGTTAGAATTATGATACTTTCCCTCCAATAAATCCTTGTAATGTCATAAGTAAGTCATCGTAATTAAGTTTGTTATCTTTGTTATATAACTTAAATTCACTATTTTTAGTTTTAATATGTATACCATTCTTAAAGAATGTTCTTTTTTTAACTCCACTTTTTCTTTATCTTCAAAAAGAGTTAAGGGAGCTGTTATGCTCCCTTTAGAATAGACAGATAGAAACTAAAATTCCATTTATGAAAAGGGAGCTATCTTGTAAGCTGTGTTAATATCCATGCTTTTGCCTGTTCATGATAAGCTAACTCAATATGATTTAATTCCATTAATTCCTTATCCAATAAAGTAGCTCCATTTGTTGTCATTGGCTCTGTCATTAATGCACTTTCAACAAAAACTATCCCATCACTTGGTCCATCATCTTCCATAGTAATACCATTTATAACGTTTACATTTCCAGCTAAAGTTGCTATTTCAACCGTTGAATCAACAGGGGAATTTTTAAGGATTTCTATTAGATTTCCACCTTGTTCAATTGCATAATCTATTCCTTTTGAGTAGCTTGCAAATCCCCAACCACCATAATATGTCGTATACCAATCTTGCTCATATGCATCTAAAGGATATACGTCATCCCATTTAGCTAACATTTGTGCTTGACCAGTATATGCTCCTCCTCCGTCATCTAGACTATATAAGCTATGATATGCAGTATCTACCCACACACCATAAATTAACATATTTAAATATGGGACTGGCCCATGTTCTCCTGTAGCCATTATTCCCCACGCATCCCAAGTATTCCTAAAACTATAGTCTATGCCTCCATTTGGTGCCCCAAGCTGAATATATCTTCTTACATCACATCTAAAAGGTACTCCCCACTCTTTTTTTACATTTGATACATACATACGTGCACTCATATTGCCTTTACTGTGAGCTATTATATCAACCTTTGAAGCATTAGTAACATCTTTTATTCTTTGTATCGCAGCAGCAAGTATCTCTCTCTGTATATAATTATCTCCATGGGGATGAGCAAAAGTTATAGAAAACACTTTAAATCCATTGTCTTTTAAATATTGCATTAATCCTTCAACATTTTCACCGCCTATTGGATCTGCTGCATAATCACCATCTTTACCAGCCCCATGTACAAAAAGAACGGGCACTGGCTGTTGATTAGTATCCCATCCTTCAGCATAATGTAATAGGAATAATTGAGAATTAGGTCTGGCTGTATTTCCAAACTGCTTAATAATATTATCTCTTTTATGTTCATTGTCTGATATAAACTTTTCTTGTCCTATATTAGAATTATTTAATCTTATTCTTTCAACTTTTGACCAATACCTAGTTATATCAGGATTTGTAAACGTTTCTTCTACGGTTATCGTACTTGTAGCTTTTATTTTCCCAGGTATAAAAAGCATTACTAAAGAAAGTAATAACATAACAGTAACAACTTTATAACTAATTATCTTTTTCACTCTATAACATCCCCTTAATTTACGATTCATTAAATATCACTTTTTTACCCATAAATCCTTGTAATGTCATAAGTAAGTCATCGTAATTAAGTTTCTTATCTTTGTTATATAACTTAAATTCATTATTTTTAGTTTTAATATATATATAACCATTCTTAAAGAATGTTCTTTTTTTCAACTCCACTTTTTCAATATCTTCATAATCTATAATTACATTTTTTTCATTATAATTTACAACATCATCTATGTTTAATTTCTCAAATTCCTTTCTTTTATACATCCCTGGGTCAACCCTTAACATCCAAGGTCTATAGGTTTCTCCCATCCATGCAAGAATAATCCTTTTATCTGTCACTACTATGTCATAATATTTTTGATTATAAAAACCAACTTCAAAAAATTTAGGTACAATTTCTTTAATTATTTCTGTATTCATATATATTCGAGACAGCCAGGTGTCCCCAGCTGTCTCATTCTCACTCCCTTTTCTATTAGTTTTATACATCCATTACAGCTTCCATATCTTCTTTAAGCTCTGGTTTAGAAGTTGCATATGATATTGCAATAAATAAAATAACTGAAATAACTAGTGAGAAAGTACCATTGTAGATTCCTAGAGGTTTAAATATATTATTATAGAAGCCAGCTCCTAGATTTTTACCTACTTCAAGAACAACATTAAGTACTAATCCTACAAGAATTGACCAAAAAGCTGCTTGTTTTGTAGCTCTTTTCCAGTTTAAACCTATACCTAATGCAGGTGCTAATGCTGCAGCAAATGTTCCCCATCCAAATGCTCCTAATATTGCAACTCCACTTTGACCAAATACAAAACAAATTATTACTGTAAGAACTGATAATACAGCAACTGCTATTCTTCCATATTTTAATTCCTGATTAGAATTAAATTGTTTTCCAAAAGCCTTTGGTATATCTCTTACAACAGCTGCAGAAGCTAAGTTTATGAATGAATCTGCTGTAGACATAACTGCTGATGTAATACCCGCATAAATAATACCCGCTAAAATCTTAGGTGTATAATTATTTAAGAATACTGAGATTGCATAGTCAGCATTTTCTAATGGTGCTACTTCACCTATTACAACCTTATATCTAACAGCAAGACCAACACCTAGCCATAATAATCCTCCCATCATTCCTGCAATTGCTGCTATAGCTGGTCCCCATTTAAGCTTTTTGATATCTTTAATCATATAAAACTTATGCGCAATATGTGGTTGCCCAACTATTCCTATTGATAAACAGAAGAACCAGCCCATTGCCATTCCTGGACCAACTAACCCCCAAGGTCCAACATAATCAGGACTAACATTTTGTGCTAATGTAGCAGTCATATTAGACATTCCGCCACCATGTACTAATGTTAGTATAAACACAAATATAGAAGCTACAGCCATTACAGAGCCTTGGAATACATCAGTATATACGCCAGCTAGCATTCCACCGGCAACAGAATAAACTAATACTATACCCATACCTATTAAAACTGCAGTTTTAAAAGACCAACCAAATATAGGAGATAAGATAAAAGCAAATGCACTAATCTGTGTAGCTAAATATAAGATTAATCCTACTAATGATGCTAATGCAGCAAGTAGACTTGCTCCTTTACTTTCATACCTTGCATATATTGCATCTGATACAGTCATACAATCTCTAGTTTCAGCTAATAATCTCATCTTCTTACCTAGTATCAACCAAGCCATCATAAATGATATTGAGGTTGGGAAAGTAAGCCATAATGTCCCTACTCCAAGACTATAAGCAATTCCAGGTCCACCAACAAATACAAATCCTGATATTGCAGCTGAGAATGAAGCTAAAGCAACTGCTAAGATTCCTAATTGCTTACCTGCTATAAAGAAATCTGAAGAACTTTTTGTTTTTTTCATAGCCCAAAAACCTATTCCTAGAACTATGAGCATATATAAAACTATTACTGCTATAATAGTACCCATTAATTATCCCCCTTTACTTTAATCTAGATTTACAGTTTCTCCTGTCTTTTTCTCAAATCTTTTTATGTCTTTTTCATCAAGATAGTCTTTATCGAATCTTATTCCATACATTAATGTACCTACAAAGAATGGTAGTAACCAAATTATATAAATCATAATCGCAGTTCCTGGCATAAATCCTAATGCTGTGCCATTAAATACACTATGATTCATTAGATTTAAAACTAGAAATCCAATAATCCAAATAGCGTATAAGCAAATTAAGGATATTTTTAATCCCTTTCCAACTTCATTCCTTCTTAGTGCTCCTAAAGTCATCCAAGCAATGATTAATGTAGGAAATGCTAATGCAAATAATACTGGTAACTTAGCTATCTGTGCTATAAACAACAAGATAGCGCCAACTAATAAAATCTTTACCCACTTATCGTTTTTCATCAATATACCCCCTTCAAACTTTTTAGTAATTTAAGAGTTGTTATTGCTACTTGTCCTCTCCCCCCCTTCCAAGTAAATTGTTGAATTTTGTTTAGGTTTGTGAAATGGTTTTCCTTTGTGTTATATAAATTATATTAATATTTTTTACATTTAAATATATTGCAAATGGTATGCCATATGTTAAACATATATCAAATCCCCCCCTTAATTTTAGTAATTTCAAGTGTTACATCATTAATTAACTTTATCCATTAATAAAAAATTTAGGAACTGTACTTATATTTGTACAGTTCCTAAGTTATATTGTCCATTGAATTTGTAATCTATCATCACTGTTTGTTTGAAAATCATACACATGTACGTTTTTCAAACATTATTTTATACCATATTTTTCTATTTTGTCATATAAACTAGACCTACTTATTCCTAGTAACTTAGCTGTTCTTAATTTATTACCATTGGTATATTTTAAACATCTAGTAATTGCTTCTTTTTCGGCATCTTCTATTATATACTTCAAAGGCCTTATAGGACTATCCATTGTATATTTAGTATTTTTAGTTAAATATACCGGTAAATGCATAGGTAGTATTGTATCTGAATCAGTCAAATTAATAGCTCTCTCTAATACGTTTTCAAGTTCCCTCACATTGCCAGGCCAATTATGTCTTTTTATATATGCCATAGCATCAGAACTTATTTTTGATACATATTTACCTAACTGCTTTGATAATTTCTTTAATAATAATCTAGCTATTTGACCAATATCTTCATACCTCTCCCTTAATGGTGGTATTTCAATAGTCATTACATTAAGCCTATAGTATAAATCTTCTCTAAATTTCCCTTCTTCAACTAATTCCTTTAAATTCTTATTTGTTGCCGCTATTACTCTAACATCTATCTTTATTGGATTATTACTTCCTATTCTTTCTATTTCCTTTTCCTGAAGTACCCTAAGAAGCTTCGCTTGCATTTCCATAGGCATATCCCCTATTTCATCTAAAAAAATACTACCACCACTGGCTAGTTCAAACTTTCCTATTTTGCCTCCCTTTTTAGCACCAGTAAATGCTCCTTCGTCATAACCAAACAACTCAGATTCTAATAATTCAGAAGGTATTGCAGCACAATTCACCTTAACAAAAGGCGAATAATTTCTGCCGCTTCCATTATGTATAGCATGGGCAAATAACTCTTTCCCTGTACCACTTTCTCCTAATAACAATACATTTGAATTAGTCTGTGCTGCTTTTTCTGCTATGTACTTTGCTTGCAACATTTTCTTACTATTTCCTATAATATTGTCCCATGAATACTTTGCTCCATGTATTTCTTTTAATTGCTTTTTATAATGATGTAATTCTGTTTCTAGCAACTTATTTTTTTCAATTATATCCTTAAATTCTTCAACATCTTGAAAAAGTACCAATCCAAATCCATATACTACTTCTCCATTTTCATCTAAAACAGGTATTCTATGTACTATTGCAGTGTGACCATTTTCAAATCTATGTTTCCAAGCAATTTCAGCCTTTTTAGCCTTAAAAACATAGGGAAATCTACTATTTTTATCTATCTCTAATACCTTTCTACCAATAAGTTCTTCCTTTGAAAAACCTAAATAATCTGCAAATACTTTATTTATTACTCTTATTCTTGTCTCTGCATCTATTAGAATTATTGGTACAGGAACTGGGTCGAATATCTTTTCAATAGTAGTAGCTAAATAATCTGATAAAAGTTCTTTTTTTCCCCTAAATTTTAATGCATTACCTTCCATTATATCCCCCCTTATCCTTTGCTACCCATAACCTTAGCTAATATATGTATGCTTATCCCATTAAATAATAAATGTAACTCATTTATATTTATTCTATATTTTTCTTCATTATCCTTTTTAAGACTTAACAATTTTTTAACAATGTTTTGATGCACTAATAAAAGCAGGAGATTTACTCTCCTGCTTTCGATACTTTCACATATTTAATTCTTCTTAATATTATTATTTTATTCTCTTAAGTATAGATGCTATGTTAGTAGCTCCACTTCCACCTATATTAAGTGTTAATCCTATTTCTGCTCCTTCAGCTTGTAATCCTATAGCATTACCTAATAGCTGTCTTGCTATTAATACATGCATTGAAGCTCCAGTAGCTCCAACAGGGTGACCTTTAGCTTTTAGTCCTCCAGAAAGGTTAACTGGTAACTTGCCACCTGGATAAACAATTCCGTTATCTAACGCTTCTCTACCTTTTCCATCTGGAGCTAATCCTAATGCTTCATAGATTAATAACTCAGTTATTGTGAAGCAGTCATGCACTTCTGCTACATCTATATCATCAATAGTAAGGTTTACTTCTTCTAATGCCTTTTTAACTGCATATTTAGCAGCTGTTAATTCATAATTTGACCTTTTACCTTCAACTATTGATAAGTGGTCTGAAGCGTGAACAAGACTTTGTATTTCAACTACTTCATCTTTCATTGCTTTTGCATTTTCAGTAGTAGTTAATACTAATGCAGCTGCACCATCTGAAATAAGCGAGCAATCAGATAACTTTAATGGGTCAGCAATCATTGGGTTCTTGTCATGTACAGATTTAGCAGCTTCATGTGTATATTCTACATGCATTTGTGCTAATGGGTTACTCATTGCATTTTTATGAGCTTTAACTGAAATATGAGCTAAAGTATCATATAATTCTTCTATGCTATAACCATACTTTTTCATATATCCTTTAGCATACTCAGCATAAAGTCCAGGGAATGTATATCCTTTACTTCCCTCTACTGGATAATATGATGCCATTGCTAATACATCTGTTACTCCTTTAGTATTTAAAGAAGTCATTTTTTCAACACCAATAACTAATGCAGTTTTAATTTTTCCAGCTTGAATTGCCATCATAGCTTCTTCAACTGCAGTTGAGCCTGAAGCACAAGCATTTTCTACTCTGATACAAGGTTTAAATCTTAATCCTTCATCAATCTCTATTGCATATGGAGCTAAATGTTCTTGATGATTAAATCCTCCTCCACTGTAGTTACCAACATAAACAGCGTCGATATCTTTTCCTGTAAGGTTTGCATCTTCTAAAGCGCCTTTTCCTGCTTCAACAAGTAAGCTATATAAAGTTTCTTCTTTTAGTCTTCCTACTTTCGAGTGATAAGTTCCTACAATTGATACTGACATATAAACATCCTCCTTTTTGTTTTATTTTTATTAATCCATATTTATGCTTTTATATTGTCATATAAGTCCTTAATAATTTACTCAATAGAATATTATAATTTAATATGTTAACATTTTAACATTCTTCAAGCACAGGTGAACCCTACCGTACCGGTAGGGTTCAAATGAATATTATTATTTACTATAGTCATAAAATCCTTTACCAGTTTTTCTTCCTAATAAACCACCTCTAACCATTTTTCTTAATAATGGATGTGGTCTGTATTTTGAATCTCCAAACTCTTGATATAATACTTCCATAACTGCTAAACATACATCATTACCAATCAAGTCAGCTAAAGCTAAAGGTCCTATTGGATGATTTGCACCCAATTTCATAGCTGCATCTATATCTTCTGCTGTTGCAATACCTTCTGCTAATATTCCAACAGCTTCATTTATCATTGGAATAAGTATTCTATTAACAACAAACCCTGGAGCCTCTTCTACTTGCACAGGTGTTTTTCCTAATTCCTTTGATAATTCTACAACTTTGTTGTTAGTTTCTTCTGATGTTGCAATCCCCTTAATAACTTCTATTAATTTCATCACTGGTACTGGATTAAAGAAGTGCATACCTATTACCTTATCTGGTCTGTTTGTTGCACTTGCTATTTCAGTTATTGAAAGTGATGATGTATTCGTAGCAAGAATTGCCTCTGGCTTACAAATCTCATCTAATTCAGCAAATATTTTCTTTTTGATATCTAAATTTTCTACTGCTGCCTCTACTACTAAATCAACGTCTTTAGCTAAGTTAATATCAGTAGTAGCTGTGATTTTTCCTAATACTTCTTGTTTCTCTTCTTCAGTCATTCTTTCTTTCTTAACGTTTCTGTCTAAATTCTTTGTTATTACTGATAGACCTCTTTCAACATAGTCGTCTTTAATGTCTCTCATTATTACTTCATGTCCTGCCATAGCAAAAGCTTGAGCAATTCCTGAACCCATAGTCCCTGCTCCTAAAACACATACCTTCATCTTTACATCCTCCTTCTATTTATGTTCATTTTTCTATACATACTAATTGCTTTTTCTATTTATTCTTAAAGTTTGGTTTTCTCTTTTCAACAAATGCTGTCATACCCTCTTTTTGGTCTTCTGTTGCAAAACATAATGCAAATAGCTCTCTTTCAAGTGCCATTCCTGTTTCAATGTCAGTTTCTATTCCTCTATTAATTGCCTTTTTAGAATATCTTACAGCTAATTGTCCTTTTGATGCTATCTTATTAGCTAAGTCCATAGCTTTTTCCATTAACTCTTCTTGTGATACCACTTTATTTACTAGCCCTATCTTCTCTGCTTCAGCTGCTGATATCATATCTCCTGTAAAGATTAACTCATTAGCCTTCGCTGCTCCCACTAATCTTGCTAGTCTTTGTGTTCCTGCAAATCCTGGAGTTATACCTAAACCAACTTCAGGTTGACCAAACTTAGCCTTCTCTCCTGCAACTCTAATGTCACAGCTCATAGCTAGCTCACAGCCACCACCTAAAGCAAATCCATTAACAGCAGCTATAACAGGTTTTTCCATAAGTTCGATTTTTCTGAATACTTCTAGTCCTAAATTAGCAAATTCTCTTGCTTCTTCTGGAGTTTTATCCTTCATTTCAGTAATATCTGCTCCAGCTACAAAAGCCTTTCCTTCTCCTGTTATAACAACCACATATATTTCCTCATCTTTTTCTATTGTATTTATAGCTTGATTTAATTCCTCTAATACTGAAGTGTTTAATGCATTTAACGCTTTAGGTCGATTAATACTTAATATTGCTACGTTACCTTCTTTTTTTAATAAAAGGTTTTCAAATGCCATAGTACCCCCTCCTTAAGGTTTTATACTTATATTAATAAGCAATTAGTGTGCCAATTTTTATAAAATTTAAAAACATAGATAAATCAACATGTTTAGACTTAAACCTAAATATATTCTTAAGACAAAGTGTAAAATAATTATACACAAAACGTTTTCAAACTCTTAAACTACTTTATTCAAGTATCTGTCTACTTTCAAATACACCTGTACGATATTTCGTACATTCATTCATAGAGGTTAATCATATTTAACTATTTCTCCAAAAAATTCTATTTTCCTTCAAAAAAAATAAAACTTCATAAAATAATTATGAAGTTTTATTTAAGAGTTCCACTTATTCAGTTTTTCATTTTATACATTCAACTTTATGCAATTTCTTGAATAGCTTCTTCTTTTCTTATTTCTAACTTTTTAATTTCATTATATATTTCATTCCAGTTAAAAACCCTTGTTATACCTGGAATTACTGGCAATCTATTATAATAACAATCAACAAGTAATACTTTAAATCCTGCAAGAGCCAATTGAATAGCATTTTCATATCTATCTTCAATAAATACATCACAGTTTAATTCTTTAGCTTTATCTACTTTGTAATGACTTCCCAATAAAAATACTGAGTCCATAGGAAACTCGTTCATTCTAAGCCATTTGTATGTTACCTCTGTCATTCTTTTTTCTCTAGCTGTTACATAATATAAATTATGCCTTTTAGAAAGCTCTTTAAGCTTTTCATTTGCATTATCCCTTACAGTTGCATTTAAATGTATCATTTCCCCAAATTTATCATAAAACTCTAAGTATTCTTCTCTAGTTACCCCCAAAACCTTATCTATCTCATACTCTGTCACATTATAAGGCTCTATACTAGTATTAAAATACTTATTGGCTAAACCTATCCAATCATATGGATTAGTTATAGTGCCATCAATATCTATACAAATGTTTAATCTTTTCATCATATACCCCCTAATTTTTTATGTAATATTATAATAACTTTTATCTTTTAAAATGGTATTAGAAACATATTATGGTTAGGTTAAAAACAAGGAAATGCTACATTTTCTTGTTGCTTAAAACATACTAAAATGTGATATACTTATTTAAAGATTATATTATTGAAAGGATGATTATAATGGACTACAGACAACAAAGTTTAAAGATACATGAAGAAAAGAAAGGTAAAGTTGAAGTTACATCAAAGGTAAAGGTGGAAAACAAAGACGATTTAAGCATAGCATATACACCAGGAGTAGCAGAGCCTTGTAGAAAAATACATGAAAATCCTGCCGAAGTTTACAAATATACTTCTAAAGGTAATTTAGTAGCTGTAGTGACAGACGGGTCTGCTGTTTTAGGTCTAGGTAATATAGGTCCTCAAGCTGCAATGCCTGTAATGGAAGGCAAAGCTATTTTATTTAAAGAATTTGCAGATATTGATGCTTTCCCTATATGTTTAAATGCACAAAACATAGATGAAATCGTTAATACAGTTAAAACTATCGCTCCTACATTTGGTGGAATAAATTTAGAAGATATAAGTGCTCCAAGATGTTTTGAAATAGAGAAAAAATTAAAAGAAGAATTAGATATCCCTGTATTTCATGATGACCAACACGGTACTGCAATAGTAGTAACTGCTGGATTAATTAACTCATTGAAATTAGTAGATAAAAATATTAGTAATATTAAAGTAGTAGTTAATGGTGCAGGTTCAGCTGGCATAGCTATCGTTAAAATGTTATTAAATCTAGGTGCAAAAAATATTTTAGTATGTGATAAACAAGGTATCCTATATAAAGGTAATTGTAATAATCCTTATCAAGAAGAAATTGTAGAAATCGTAAATAAAGATTCCAAAAAGGGTACGTTAGAGGATGCACTAGTTGATGCGGATGTGTTTATAGGTGTATCTGCAGGTAATATAGTATCACAAGATATGATAAAAAGTATGAATAATGACCCTATCGTTTTTGCAATGGCTAATCCTATCCCTGAAATAATGCCTGATTTAGCAAAAGAAGCAGGAGCAAGAGTTGTAGGTTCTGGTCGCTCAGATTTTCCAAATCAAATTAACAATGTACTTGCATTCCCTGGAATATTTAAAGGAGCATTAAAAGTAAAAGCAAAGGAAATAAACGAAGAAATGAAATTAGCAGCCGCCTACGCAATTGCAAATATAATAGAGAAAAATGAATTAAAAGAAGATTATGTTGTTCCAGCTCCATTAGATAAAAGAGTAGTACCAAAGATAGCTGAAGCTGTAGCTGAAGCAGCTAAAAAGACAGGAGCTGCTAAAATTTAGACCCTATCTTTCAAAGATAGGGTCATAATATATAATTTCACATTTTTGGTTAGTAGGTTTACCTGTAACATATGATATATTGGGAAAAAGCTTTTCTAAATCCTTTATTTCCAATTTATCCTCTAGATACATTATTGCTCCCTTTAGCATTTCCCTACTTTCTATAACTGCTTTATCGAGAAGGTCATCAAAGCTGCTATTATAAACCTCTTTTTTATCACAAGGATGATTCCATATATTATGGTTTCTATTCATATAGTCCCTTTGAGCAAGTCGTCTTGGGTAAATAACGCTATTATAATCTATATCTCCTCTAGTAACTAAGTCTATAAAATAAAGTAAAACTTTTTTTATTCCTAGTCTATCATGAGTTATTTTAAACACTTTTTTCATATCGTTATAAGAATCTACAATAAAATCAGGATTACTCTTATATTTATAAAGATTTGAAATTATATATTTGTAAAATTGTACAACTACTTTAGGAAGTCCTCCTTCAATATCTATTTCTTTAAATACAGGATATTTATAAGCGTCTATACCCTTTCTTTCTTTTACTATTATAGAGTCAATTATAACTTCTAGTTTTTTATGATAACCACTATATTTACGTGTCTCAGGCTTGTTTTTATCATATTTTCCTGAATAATAATGTATATATGGATGTGCTACTCTATCTAACCCAAAGTGGCATACAAACCCTGCTAAATATGTAAACAGTAATTGAAATCCCTTTTGTTTTTCTATATTATGCTTAAGGTAATTGAATCCCTTTATAAAAAACTCTCCAGTTTTTTCTTCATGTAATAATGAACCAAATTTTACTCCTCTTTTTTCTTTAATCCAAGGCCAAAAGTCATTATATAAAAATATATCAGGTCCTTGACAGCCAAGATTAAATAACTTCTTGTTTTTGATAAGAATTTCTTTCCACTTACTATCATGCAATGAATTTAAAACTTCTTCGCCACAAATAATATGGGTCCAAATATCAGGCATAACCCCCACTCCCTATTAATCGGTATCCATAGATATTATATCATATAATGGAAGAAAAAAACTAAAAAGAAAGAAGGGTTTGCACCCTTCTAATTAATTGCTACTTCACCTCGCATTAACATTCTCATATAAAATGCAGCTAATGGCACTTGAATAATATATCCAATGGCTATTAAAAATACCGATAAGCCACCTCCAAAAGCACTTAAACTTAACCCTAATGAAATAGTTAAATTACGCATAGTACTTCCATAAACTAATGCAATACTATTACCTCTATCTAACACTCTACTACCAATACTATGACTTATTATTAATAAGACTCCATAATATATAACTAAAGGTACAAGTGAATATAAAACTAAACTACTTTCATTAATTATAGTTTTACTTTTCAATGACATAGCAACAAATACTATTATCAATACTCCAACAGAGCTTATAGCTCCTAAGTGAGGTTTTATTTTCTTAAAGCCGCTTTCTTTGTATTTCCACATTAATATTCTTCTTGTTATATCACCTAACACTAATGGTATAATTACTACTTTCAATAAACTATATATTATAGTCATTGTATCAACCGTTACAGCTTCTCCAATAAATAACTTCATATATAGCGGTATCATTACTATTGAAAGCAGCAGGTTTGATGATATTATAAGTAATGCTGACTTCATATTACCATTTGCCAATCCCGTCCAAGATGCTGTCATCCCACTAGTCGGTATCAGGGAAATTAAAATTAACCCTACTGTTAACATAGGTTGATTAGCAAAAAATAGCTTACTTAATCCAAAAGCTATAATAGGTGATATAATGAAGTTCATTCCCAAACTTATTAGTAAAGGTTTTGGATTTGAAATCCCTTCAAATAAATCAGTAACTTTTAAGTTTATCATCATAGGATAAACCATTAAAAATAGAGTCGGAGTTACTAATACCTTTAATCCACTCACATCATTTACATAACCATTTGCTAGCCCTAATATCATCATTCCTAGTATCAAGTAAGATAGATTGTCTTTTATGAATTTTGCTATATTCATTTTATACCTCCTTAACAAATAGTTTTTTGGCATACGCCAATAATATAATACCCATATATCGTATCATTAATCATATTTTTTATAAATTTTTAAAAACACTAATGTGAATTTTTAGGTGCTATGTGCTATTTTTTCCATGCCAACACACCCATTAGCAGCTCACATTTAAATGTGAGCTAAACAGCAAAAAAGAAGGCTGAAAACTCAGCCTTCTTTTTTGATATATCTATTGACTTTTTCTAGCACGTGATATAGCCCAGAATAAACCTCCATACAATACTACAACGCCAAAGATAAGCATAATCCATGAACCTGCAGTCATCTAAATTCCCCCTTATATTAAAGGTAAATATACCAAATAACTACTCTTCATTTAACACTTCTTCAGGCTCTATTTCCTTTAATTTAGTCTTTGCTAGGATTACAGATATGATAACTAATACTACTAATACAAGCCAGCCTCCTACTACAATTGCCCAAAGATCGTATCCCTCATACATAGTACCGTTTATAGCATCTATAATCTCTTGTATAACATTCCATACCAAGATTATAGCTAACATTAAAGGTGATATAACTTTAAGTAGTATATCAAACCAAGGTCCTAGCTTTACTTCAGATATAGGATTTACATATTCACGTAATTTCTTGGACTTAAATCCCCAACCGATTAATAAAGCTTCTAATAATGCCACTGTAACTACATTAAAGTTGTTTATATATCTATCAACTATATCTAACCAGTATAATCCTCCTTTAGTAGCATAAAGTAAACTAACTATAAATCCAATGCCAATAACCAATTTTGTTGTTTTCTTCTTATTCCATGAATACTTATCAGATAATCCTGCCACTACTCCTTCAACAAGTGAAAATGCAGAGTCTATACCAAGAGTTAATAGCATAATGAAAAATACTAGTGCAAATAAAGCATTTCCAAAAGGTAATAAATTGATAGCTTCTGGATAAACCCAAAATGCCAATCCAACTCCACCACTACCAGCAACCTCTGCTACTGGAGCGCCTTTTTGTACAGCCATATAACCTATAGTACTAAATACAGCAAAACCTGATAAGAAGCTTATACCACAGTTTGATAATGCAGTTATGATTGCATTATTAGTAATATCTGATTTCTTTGGTAAGTAACTAGCATAAGCTATCATAACCCCAAATGCCAAACTCAATGAAAAGAAAATCTGTCCGTATGCTGCAACCCATACTTTAGGGTCTAATAATTTTGAAAAGTCTGGGTCTAGGTAGAAGTTTAGTCCCTCTACTGCTCCTTCTAATGTTATTCCTCTTATTACTAATATACCTAACATTGCTAATGGTAAAGGAACTGTCCATTTTACAACTTTACCAACTGATTTTGTTCCATCTCTAATAGTCCAATAAATAGCTATCCATGCAATTATAAGTCCTATGATTACTGGTAAACTAAAGCCACCTAACTCACCTGGTCCACTAGATATATGTAGTACCTTATTTAAGAAAAAGTCCTGTGGTGCATTCCCCCAAGCTGTAGTTAGTGAATACCATAAATAATCAAATACCCAAGCCATAATAACACTGTAATAAGTAACTATTATAAAACTTATAAGAATAGGCCACCAACCTAACCATTCCCATCCTTTTTTAATTTTACTCATCGCAGTAGGTGCTCCGGCTTGGAACTTATGTCCTATTGCAAATTCAAGTATTAAAAGAGGTATACCTGCTGTTATAAGTGCAATGAAATAAGGAATCAGAAAAGCTCCACCACCATTAGATGCTGCTTGATATGGAAATCTCCATGCATTCCCCAATCCTGCCGCTGAACCTATAGCTGCAAATACAAATATAGTTCTGCTACTCCATCGCTGTCTTTTTTCCATTTAAAACCCCCCTTTAAAATTAAAAGAATTAAGTACTAAGACTCACCTCCTATTACATTATTATTCACTTTTGTTACATTTTATTAACATTCACACTTTTATTATATCACTTTTTTGAATTTTCTCAATATTTGTTATATTTTTGTCACATTAATTTATTTCTACAGTATAACATTGAAGGTTAATGTGATATGTTATTTTGTGTTTCAGGTGGATTATACTATCATAATAAACTATTACCTACTTTGTCTAAAATAAAAATAACATCGTAAATATTTACTCATTCACAGGCAAATTAATACAAAATTAATTAGTAACTATTAGTTTTTTTATGTTATACTAGTTTATAAGATGAAATTTTTACAATTTTCCACAAATTTTTATAAGGAGGTTAACGATGGGAAAATTAGATTTTATCTATAAGAGACACAGTGTTAGAAAATTCAAAGATGAAGAAATACCTATGGAAGATATTAAAGAGATTATCAAAGCAGCTACATATGCTCCTTCAGGTAAGAACCAACAAAACTGGCATTTCGTCATAGTTAAAAATAAAGAAAAGATTGAAGAAATGGCTAAAATCGTAGAAAAGAAAAATGCAGAACTAGCTAGTTCTACTGACGATGAAAAGAAAAAGAAATCTATGACAAAGTTTTTAAAATATCATACTGTATTTAGAAATGCTCCGATGGTAGTTTTAGTATTCGCAGGTCCATATCCTTCAACTGGCATTGACATTCTTGAAGAAAAAGGAGCAACTCAAGAAGAGCTTAACGCCGTTTTACTACCAAACCCAGGAATTCAAAACGTAGCAGCAGCTATGGAAAACTTACAATTAGCCGCAGCAAATCTAGGCTACGGAACATGCTGGATGACTGGTCCTAACTATGCTAGTAAAGAAATAACTGAGTACATAGGCTTTAATAAAGAAGGATATTTCTTAGCTGCCATGACTCCACTTGGAGTGCCTGAAGAATCTAAACTTACAAGTCCACCAAGAAAACCTGTAGAAGAAGTTTTAACTATAATTGAGTAAAAGCGGCGTAGCCGCTTTTACTCTTTACCTATCCACATCCATAAAAACTCTACTGCCTGTTGCTTTTCTTTGTCCTTGATATTTACCTCTATACGGATTTTCAGCTTCTTTATCCATAAAGGCAAAAACTAACTGACATATTCTTCTTCCTGAGATTAATTTAATAGGAAGTCTATTAGCATTATACAGCTCTAATGTTATTTCTCCTTCAAAGCCAGGGTCAACCCAACCTGCATTCTGAATAAATAACCCCATTCTACCAATTGAACTTCTACCTTCTACAAATGCAGTAACATTGTTAGGTAATTTTATATATTCCCTAGTAGTTGCTAGTAAAAATGAATTAGGTGGTATTATTATCTCATTACTTTCAATCTCTACATATTTTATTTCCTTATCTAAGCTCATAGATTCAATAGAATTTTCATCTACTTTTAAAAAATGTGTCCCTAATTTAAGGTCTACTGAAGCTGGTTGAATTTGCTCGTCATCAATAGGCTCAATAACTAATTCCTTTGTCTTTAGCATTTCCTTTATAGTTTTATCTGAAAGTATCATCGCAGCTCACCTCTTAGTAAATATTTTAAAATTTATTTCTTATCTATAAATTATATATCAACTAATAATATCCTTTAAAATTTATTTACTATTTTTAAGTTTTATAGATACATATTTACTCTTATATTTAAAAATAATATCCTTGAAGGGAGGTTTATTGGTGGATATAGACAGAGCTTATGAAATATTAAATTCTCCAAAAAAAATTGAAGTAACTTATAATAATACTCCAGTTTGGATAGAAGGTATTAATAAACAAAAAGGAACTGCAAATATTAAAATGCTAAGTAACAACACATTACTTGAAGTCAATACAAATAGTTTAACTGAAACAGGTAATTTAATGAAATCATAAAGAACAAAATCGACTTCGTCGATTTGTCAGTTAGTAGTTTTTAAATTATATTTTATCTACAAATTTAATCTGTTTATAATTTCCTACTTAATATTAAAAAGGGTGCCGACTAACTATCAGCACCTTTTTATCTTAAAAATTTATATCATTTTTATAAATAATTCTTTTATATCTTTAATAATGTTATTATCTTCACAATCGTAAGCAACATCATCTATTTTCTTTATTATATTATCTAATTTAAGCTGAATTCCTTTTAATTCGTGTGCAAGCTTTTGTATTAATGTACTATTCATTGCATCTGAGTAAATTGTTACTCGTTTTATATATCCTTCCTGTAACCTCAATCTAATATCTATTTCTCCCCAAGTGAATTTATCACTAAATTTTATATCAAAATCTGGAGAATCACCATATCTCCATTCCCATGAAGAATACTTTTTATAAAGTCTTTTTATCTCTTCATTTGATTCGTTAATACCCATATCTTCGTTAGTTCCATTATATATATTAATAAAGCTTTGTTTAATACTTTTCTTTACAGTATCTATTGTAATGTCACTTTTTAATTCTTTTAAGTTTATTACTCTAGACTTGACTGAATCTATACCTTTAGACATTATCTTAGCCTTAGAAGGCTGCAAGTATGTAGAAAGCTTAGAAAAGTCAGTATCTACTAATATAGTTCCATGATGATATGCTCTATTGTTGCTGAAGTAAAAGGCATTTCCTGATATTTTTTTACCTTGTACTACTATGTCATTTCTACCTGTAAATTCAGCTTGTATTCCTAATTGTTTTATACCATTTAAAATAACTTGTATTTGTTTTTCAAAGTCATATAAATATTCTTTCATTATAAAAGTAAAATTCAAGTTTCCTAAATCGTGATAAACTGCACCACCCCCAGATAATCTTCGTGCTAGTTTACCTCCATCTCTTTTTAATTCTTCACATCTACATTCTTTCCATGGATTCTGATTTCTACCTATTACAACTGTATCTTTGTTTTGCCAAAGATACAGTATAATTTCTTTATCAGATATATTATTAAACAAATATTCTTCCATAGCCAAGTTATACCATGGATTTACAGATGATGTCTCAACTATTCTAGTCATTATGCTCCTATTCTGCAAAGTGTAGTGCTCCTCCTTCGACTGATAAGGCTCCTTCATGTATTGATTCTGCAGTAGTTGGATGGGCATGTATAGTCTCTATTATGTCTTCAGCTGTTAATCCATTTTGAATTGCCAATGCAACTTCTGCTATCAAGTCAGTAGCATGAGGTCCTATTATAGTTCCTCCTATAATCTTACCTGTAGCCTTATCTTTAACTATCTTTACAAATCCTCTAGATTCTCCTAAAGTTAAAGCCTTCCCATTTGCACTAAATGGGAATTTTCCTACCTCTACATCAATATTAGCTTCCCTTGCTGCATCCTCACAGATACCTACCATTGCTATTTCTGGGTCAGTAAATATAGCACTTGGTATAACTGTATAATCCATTTCCTTTTCTTCTCCCATAATATTTTTTACAGCTACAATTCCTTGATGAGAAGCAACATGTGCAAGTTGTACTTTATTTGTTACATCTCCTATTGCGTATACATTTGATACATTTGTTTGCATTTTTTCATTAACTTTTATTCCTATATTGTTTTCATTCATTTCTATATTTAGTTCTTCTACTCCTAAGCCTTCAAGATAAGGTTTTCTTCCTACTGCCATAAGCACCTTATCAGCTGTAACATATTTTATCTGTTCACCTTTAGAAAAGGCAATTATACACTCGCCATCTTCACCTTCCATAATTGATTCAACCTTTGAATCTGTGTATAACTTAATACCTCTTTCACCTGCAATTTTAGTAATTTCTTCAGACACATCATCATCTAAAGCTGCAAGCACCTTATCAAGATATTCTATAACTGTAACATCAACGCCTAAATTTGCATAAATAAATGCAAATTCCATACCTATAACTCCGCCACCTACTATTACTATCTTATCAGGTAGGTTTGTAAGGCTTAAAGCCTCTTTACTTGTAATAACATTTTCTAATTCTACACCTGGTATTGGTATCATAGATGTTTCTGAGCCAGTTGCAATAATTATATTTTTAGCTTTAATGGTAGTTTCAGATCTATTCTCTTTTACAAAGACTGTTTCATTATCGACTAGCTTACCTGCTCCTTTTATAACTTGTACTCCGTTCTTTTCCATTAAGTACTCAATTCCACCAACCAATTGTTTTACTACATTATCTTTTCTAGCTATAACCTTTTGCATATCAACTTTTACATCGTCAACGTTTACCCCATAGGATTCTGCTTCTTTACAATCTTTATATACTTGTGCTGACCTTACTAAAGCTTTAGTTGGAATACATCCCCAATTTAAACATGTACCTCCAAGGTTCTCTTTTTCAACAAGAACAACCTTAGCTCCCAATTTTGCACCTTGTATAGCAGCTACATATCCACCAGGGCCTCCACCTATTACTACTATGTCAGCATTTATTTCTTTCTTTTGAGGTTTCATTAATCCTCCAAAGTAATTAAAGCTTCCTTCATTACTTTCTTCTTGCTTTTTCTCACCTTCTATTTTTACTAATAGGTCATTTAATTTTACTTCCTGTCCTACTTCTACCTCTATACTTTTTACCTTACCTTCTACTTCAGATGTTACAGTAACATTACCCTTGTTTGATTCAACTTCAAACAGTTTATCCCCTGACTTTACCTCATCTCCAACTTTTATATATACTTTTCCTATCTTACCGCTTTTAGCATGTCCAGATAAATTTTCTAATTTTATATCTATTTCCATAGTATTCCTCCTTCTATGCAAAAAAGGCAGCTTACACTGCCTTTTCTATTATTTAAAGTCTCCTTCGAATTCATCTAATGATTGTTTTACTAATGTAACTGTGTAAGCCATTGATGGTCCTCCACCAAATGCAACAGCAACCATAGCAGCTTCTAAAATTTCTTCACGAGTAGCTCCTGCTTCAAGTGCTTTATATACATGGAATACTATACAATATTCACAACGGTTGTATGCAGCTATTGCTACGCTTATTAATTCTTTAGTTTTAACATCAAGCTTTTGTGGTTCATATGCTTTACCTAATAAATTCATAAAAGCTTCTACTTGTTCCTTATTAGTCTTACTTACCTCTTCAAGTCCTGCTGTAAAATCATTTAACATTTGTCTAACGTCTTTTGCCATACCAAATTCCTCCCTGCATAGTTAATTTTTTCCTATACATGTACTAGCATATCAAATTTTCATAATTTTTTCAATGTTATTTATGTTGCAAAATTTTTGGTTTTACCACATTTTTCAATGAATGTTGACGACATTATTCAATAAAAAAATGCTATTGGTTAGTATAACCAATAGCATTTCATATTATTTATAATCTTTTAAGTAATTCTTCTCTTAAATCTTCGAATCCTGGTTTGCCTAATAAAGCAAACATGTTTTTCTTATATGCTTCTACTCCCGGTTGGTCAAATGGATTTACTCCTAATACATATCCACTAATTCCACATGCCTTTTCAAAGAAGTAGATTAATTTACCAAAATAATATTCGTTCATTTCTGGTACATTTATTACAATGTTAGGCACGTTTCCATCTGTATGTGCTAAAGTAGTACCTTCAAATGCTTTTTTATTTACAAAATCCATAGTTTTTCCACTTAAGTAGTTTAATCCATCTAAGTTTGCTTCATCTTCTTCAATCTCTATATCTTCTCTTGGTGTAACTACATTGATTACTGTTTCAAATAGATGTCTTCTACCATCTTGGATATATTGACCTAATGAATGAAGGTCTGTAGAGAAATCTACTGATGCTGGGAATATACCCTTACCATCTTTACCTTCACTTTCTCCATATAATTGTTTCCACCATTCAGAAATATAGTGTAATGAAGGCTCATAGTTTACTAATACTTCTATAAGCTTTCCTTTTCTGTGAAGTGCATTTCTTATTGCTGCATATTGATAACATGGGTTGTTTTCTAATTCTTCTACACTATATTCTTCTCTACCTGCTTTAGCTCCTTCCATCATTTTCTCTATATCTAATCCAGCAACAGCTATTGGTAGCATTCCTACTGGTGTAAATATAGAGAATCTTCCTCCAACATCATCTGGAATAATGAAAGTTTCGTATCCTTCTTGCTCTGCTAATTTTCTAAGAGCTCCCTTTGTGCTATCTGTTGTTGCATATATTCTTTCTTTAGCGCCTTCTTTACCGTATTTCTCTTCTATATACTTTCTTAATACTCTAAATGCAATAGCTGGTTCTGTAGTAGTACCTGATTTTGATATAACGTTGATGCTTATATCTTTACCTTCGATAACATCTAATAAGTGCTTTAAGTATGTTCCACTTATATTATTTCCTACAAAATATATCTCTGGAGCATTTCTCTTTTCTTTAGATAATGAATTGTGGAAAGAATGACTTAATGCTTCAATAGCAGCTCTAGCTCCTAAATAAGAACCACCTATACCAACTACTATAAAAACATCTGAATTACTTCTTATTTTTTCTGCTGCTTTCTTTATTCTGTCGAACTCTTCCTTGTCATAGTTTACAGGATAGTCAACCCATCCTAAGAAGTCATTACCAGCACCTGTTTTTTCATGAAGCATTTTGTGTGCATTAGAAATTTGACCTTTTATGTAGTCTAATTCATAGTCCTTTATTAAGGCATTCGAATAATCCAATGTTATATTATTCACTACTATCCCTCCCTATCTATTTTTCAATGTAATATTTTTCTTCATAAAAATTCTGAAACATTATTTCATAACATTTATAGTATCATATCGACAATTTTTATACAATAGGAAGGGATTTAATTTAATGTTAAGTTAGTGAGAACAAATTCAGTGCATGCATTTTAATTGTGAATGATAGATTATTCTTTAAGCTATCTTATTCTGTCTTTTTTAAAGCTTTCTTACGTTCTTCATATTTTCAATTTTACATTTTCTTTTGTTGCTAAGGTTTTTTTATTTATAATTTAAAATTGGCTTTCCTATTCCACTATTGGTACGATTAAAACCATACGGGTAGATCCGTAACACAAGATGTATTTAAAGTTTCAATTCCACTACTGGTACGATTAGAACTACCTTTTCTTAGTGCTGTATAATAATCTTTATTTTGGTTTCAATTCCACTACTGGTACGATTAGAACATATATTTGTTTGTTCTGTATTATTAGCCATGTTATGTTGATGTTAGTATAATATTGTAGACACATTTTCTCGAACATTATAAAATAAAATTAATGGG
>NZ_ARZA01000185.1 GCF_000387765.1 Caldisalinibacter kiritimatiensis | reverse complement strand
CCTCTAGGGGATTTTTCAATTATTATACTAGGGTAATTTTAATTTATCATAAACAATAAATTAACGGATAAAGAATTTGAAATAATAAAAAAGCATACAATTAAAGGATATAATTATATATCACATAGAGATGATTTAAGTGAAGCTTCTAAAAAAATTGTTTTACAGCATCATGAAACTATAGATGGTAAAGGATATCCTAAGGGTATTACAGGAGATAATATAAGCTTTTATGCTAAAATAACTGGAATTTGTGACCATTATGAAGCATTATGTTCTGAAAGGACATATAAAAAGGCAATAACCCCTAGCTTAGCTATTGAATATTTATTAGAAAAAGCAGGTACTTATTTTGACTTAGAACTTACCAGGGAGTTTATAGGATTAGTAGCACCATATATAATAAAAAAACAAGCTTCTCTACTACAAATGTAATAAAATGCAACATATTGAATAAATTACATTTTATATAGGTTGACATATTGTATATTTTAAGGTATAATAATAACTTGTAAGCACAATTAAATATTATTAAACGTGGAGAGGTGGCTGAGTCTGGCTGAAGGCGCTCGCCTGGAAAGCGGGTAGGCGGCTAAAACCGTCTCGGGGGTTCAAATCCCCCTCTCTCCGCCATCAAAAAGTTTGTCGTGCTAGACGGGGAGGTGGCGGTGCCCTGTAACCTGCAATCCGCCATAGCAGGGTTGAATTCCTAGCCCAGGCTTATTACTGTAAGGTCTGCCCTAGATAAGTGGCGTCGACGACTTGGTCCCGCGCAACGGGAACCCATGAACCCCGTCAGGTCCGGAAGGAAGCAGCGGTAAGTGGATCCTCTCGTGTGCCGTGGGGGTGCCGGGTCTGAGTTAACTGTCTAGGTAACGCTTGTAGTAATATGTCAAAGCTAGGTGCACGACTAAAATTTTAAAAGACTGTAGAGCATCAAATGTTCTACAGTCTTTTTATTGTTTATCAAAGTATATTTATTTTATAGCTTGTAATTAAGTTAAATACATGTTTTAAAGGTAGAAAAATATTTATAGAATTATTATCGAAAAGCGAACAGCCTAATTCTTTCTAATATTCTCCTGAGAACTAAGAACTGAATTTACAGCTACTAACTACTAACAACGAACTACTAACAAATCGGCTTTAGCCGATTTTTTTCAATGTTATATTCCGATAAAATTTTAATTTAAATAAAGGAAATTTTGATAATAATGTAGAAGTATGAAAGAAGCAAAAAGTTTATGTATAAGAATATATTATTGACATGATGGTGGGTGCTTACTATGCTTTTAAATTCGTACAGAAATAAGTTAATTATTATTTTTATACTTATTGCTATGATACCTATTTTAGTTATTAGTATAAACATAGAATCGCAAATTAAAAAAAATATTATAGATAAAGAAACAGAAATAAAGTCAGTGGAAATAAAAAATCAATGTGACAAGCTTGATATATGGCTTAAAGAGAAGGAAGAAATTTTAAAGTCTGTAGCGGCTAATTATCCCATCATAAAAGAAATGTTAGAAAATGAGTATAGCTTTTCAAAAATAAATGGATATTTAAATTCACAAAAAATTAATACGAGTTCAATAAAAAATTTATATATTACACTAAATGATGGTAGAAATTTTAATTCTTCTTTTAAGTTAATACAACAGGATACAAGACAAAGACCTTGGTATAAAAAAACATATCAAGCTAAAGAGTTGACATGGACTCAACCATATAAGGATATTTTATCAAATAAGTCTGTTATTACTGTTTCTCTGCCTTTATTGAATGAAAATAACGAGATTATAGGAGTAATAGGAGCAGATTTTGATTTAAACCAACTAATGGAAAAGATATCTCAAATGAACTTAACTAACAATAGTACTACTTATGTCATTAATTCCAATGGAGATATACTAAAGAGGTTTGGAGAAGATATAATTAGTTTATCAAACTCAGATGAAAAATATAAACAAGAAATAAATTCATTTATCCAGTCCATAATTTCTGGTACAAATGAAAAGCACATCTTATCTTTAAATAAGGATTATCTTACGGTGTATTCTGATATTGATGTATTAGATTGGCAAATCATTTCTGTGATTAACAAAAGTCAATATTTTCATAATATATATGGATTTCATACCCATGTTATGTATGTAGTGGTATTGACCTTTATTTTAGTCATTTTACTAGCCTTATTTTTTTCAAAGAGTTTTTCTAATCCCCTTGAAAAACTGAAAACAGGAGCAATAGAGATACAGAAGGGTAATTATGATTATAGGATTCCAGATTATAAAAATGATGAATTCGGTCAGGTGGCAAAGGCTTTTAATGATATGGCAAAAAAGATGCAAGATAGCCACAATAAGCTTAAACAACAGACTGAGCAGTTATTATCAAGTAATAAACAGCTTCAAGAAATGAATATAGAGCTTGAAGCATCATATGAGCAATTAGAGGCTACTACATCTCAACTGAATGATTCAGAGCAGAGATATAGAACCCTCATTGATAACATGTATGATTTAGTTTGGATAATAGACATAAAAGGGAACTTAGTTTTTGTAAACAATCAAGCAAAAAGAATGCTTAAATATAGCAAAGATGAAGTGATAGGTAAAGATATATTTAGTTTAGTTGATATATGGAAATATGAAGATGTAGATAATAGTGAGATATTAGATAATCTTAAAAATACAGATTTTAGAAATATAGAAGTTATATTTAAAGATAAAGATGGAAATGAGTTTATAGTAGAAACGAATACTAAAAGAATATATGAAAATGAAAGGTTAGTTGGAATACAAGGAGTAGGTAGAGATATAACAGAAAGAAAGAATATGGAAAAGGAAATATTACGAAGAAATACAGAACTAACTACAATTAATAAAATAAGTAGAAATTTAAACTCAACTATGAATATTAAGCAGGTATTACAGCATATTGTTGATGATATTGTAGAATTAATGGATATGCCTCTTTGTACAATTAGACTTTTAAATAAAAATAATAGATTAGAATCAGTAGCTAAAGCTGGTGTATTATCTGAAAATGTAATTAAAGAAGAAATAAAAGCTAATAAAAATATAATTAACAGAGCTGTAAGGAATGGAAAGCTAGAAATGTTATATAGTTCTTTAAAAGAAGAAGTAGACGAGTTAAATAAGAGAATTATGGTATTAGAAGGGGTTAAATATATAAGCTTCTTTCCTTTAAGGGTAAGGGAGAATACTTTAGGGGTTATAATTGTTGGTACTAAAGATAAATTAAGTGAAAGTAATTTTAATATATTAATGTCAGTATCTAATCAAACTGCTATGGTTTTGGAGAATATTAAGTTATATGACGATTTAAAAGAAAGTTATATGAAAACTATTGAAACATTAGCTGCAGCAGTAGAAGCTAAAGACGAATATACAGAGGGACATTCTTTAAGAGTATCTAAATATGGATATATAATGGCTAAATATTTAAATTTATCTAACAAAATGTGTGAGGATATAAAAATTGCAGGTATACTGCATGATATAGGCAAGATAGGTATAAGTGATGCTATATTAACTAAGCCGGGAAGATTAACAGAAGATGAATATAAAGAAATAACCCAACATCCTATTATAGGTAGTAAGATATTAGAAAATGTTGGTTTATCTGATACTATAATGAATGCAATAAAATATCATCATAAAAGATATGACTTAAAAGGATATCCTAAGGAAGAAGAAATAGATGAACTTCCTATAGAGGCTTGCATTATAGGAGTAGCAGATGCATTTGATGCTATGACATCAACTAGGTCATATAGAGATGCTATGTCGATAGATGAAGCTTTAGATGAGCTTGTTCAGAACAAAGATAGACAATTTCATCCATATATTGTAGATGTATTTATTGATATTTATAAAAAGACTCCATGGGAAATTGAAAGGATAATGCAAGAAAAATAATTGTTACAAGTATTTTATTACAGTATTTTGTGATACAATAGTAAAAGATTTATTAGCATGAAATAGGAAAATACATTAGTAGTACGATATTAAAAGTTTTGTTATAATATATATAATACTATATTTGAAGGTGGTTTGATGGGATACCAAGCAATATATAGAAAATTTAGACCTAAAACTTTTCAGGATGTACTAGGACAGGAACACGTAACTACAACATTAAAAAACCAGATACTAAGTGACAATATTGCCCATGCTTACTTGTTTTCAGGAACTAGAGGTACAGGGAAGACATCTACTGCTAAGATATTTGCACGAGCGGTGAATTGTTTAAATAATAACGATGGCAACCCTTGTAATGAATGTGAAGTATGTAGGGGTATATTAGATGAGACAATAATGGATGTAGTAGAAATGGATGCGGCTTCTAATAATAGTGTTGACGATATTAGGGAGCTACGAGAAAAGGTGAAATATTTACCATCAAAGGGTAAATATAAGGTTTATATTATAGATGAGGTTCATATGTTGTCAAAGGGAGCATTTAATGCATTATTAAAGACATTAGAGGAACCTCCTAAACATTTATTATTTATATTAGCAACTACTGAACCACAGAGAATTCCAGCTACTATACTTTCAAGGTGTCAAAGATTTGATTTTAAAAGGATAACTACTAAAGATATTGTAAAAAATATGAAAGGGATATGTAGTGAGCTTGGTATTGAAGCTGAAGATAAGGCATTACATCTTATAGCTAGAAATTCTGATGGAGCTATGAGAGATGCTTTAAGTATATTAGACCAGTGTGTATCATTCACAGATGATAATATAACCTACGAGTATGTACTTTCAATACTAGGTACGGTAAATAACGATTTATTATTTGAGATTTCAGATGGAATAATAGATAAAGATTTAAATAAAGTATTAGGCTTTGTAGATGAAATGGTGCAAAAAGGTAAAGATATACACCAGTTTATAAAAGATTTAATTTTACATTTTAGGAACTTGATGATAGCTAAGTCAACAGATAATTTTTATCATGTATTGGATACTTCTGAAGAAGTTATTCATAAATTAAAGGAGCAGGCTAAAAAAGTAGAATTAGAGAGTATAATTAGATATTTAAACGTATTATCTGAAGCAGAAGTACAGAGTAAATGGTCATCACAGCCAAGGATTATACTGGAGATAAGTATGGTTAAACTATTATCTCCAAGTACAGATTCAACATTAGAAGGATTATCTCAGAGGGTTAAAGAAATAGAAAAGTTAATTAGTCAAGGTAGAATTAATATACAAAAACAGAATATAGATAATAATAAGAATAATTATATAACTATTGAGAAAGAGAAAAAACAAGTACCAGAAAAGACAATAGATAAAAAGAAAGAAAAAAATGAACAAGAACCAAAGATTGAAAGTAAAGAAGAAGCAACTTCTGATACACCAGTTTCTAGTAGAGAAGTAGATTTTAAGACGATACTTAGTTCTTGGTCAGAGATTTTACAAAAGATTAAAAGTGATAGAATAAGTATACATGCATTACTCATGGAAGGTGAACCGGTTAAATTAGAGGATAATACGTTAATAATAGCTTTTGGTGAAGGTTTTGGCTTCCACAAAGAAGCTGTTGCAAAAAAAGAAAATAAACAGTATATAGAAAATATGATTAATACCTACTTGGGAACAAATCTTCATATAAAATGTGCGATGAAGGACGAAATTGATACTATTCCAAAGCAAGAGGATAATAATAATCTTGTAGAAAAGATTAAAGATATATTTGGAGAAGACATTGTAGAGGTTGAATAAAGAATTAATAGTTAAGATGCTATTCAATATTATAAAATTTAAATAAGGAGGATGATTTTAATGGCAAAGGGAAGATTTCCAGGAATGGGAAATATAAATGGTATGATGAAGCAAGTTCAAAAAATGCAAAAACAAATGGCAGAAATGCAAAAAGAATTAGAAGAAAGAGAAGTTGAAGCAAGTGCAGGTGGAGGAGCAGTTACTGTAAAGGTAAATGGTAAAAAAGAGGTATTAGATATTATTATTGAACCAGACGTAGTAGACCCAGATGATGTTGAAATGTTACAGGATTTAATATTGGCTGCTACAAATGAAGCATTAAGAAATGCTGAAGAAATGGTTTCAAAAGAAATGCAAAAAATAACAGGTGGTATGAACATACCAGGATTATTCTAAGAAATGTGGCCACAAAAGGCCACTTTTACATTTGGTAAAGAAAGTTATTTGCTTTTTTAAAGCTAATAGCCAAAAGAGACTTTAGTGGAGTTTGTTTTTGACGAAAAGCGAAAGCGAATAGCTAATAGTAAAAGCAGCTTTGATGCTTTTTCAAGTGAGGTGATTTAAGTGGAATACTTTGCAGCTCCAGTGGCGAAGTTAATTGAAGAATTTTCTAAGCTACCAGGTGTTGGGCAAAAAACTGCTCAAAGGTTAGCTTTTCACGTATTAAATATGAAAAATACAGATGCCACAGAACTAGCTAATGCAATAGTAAATGCAAAAAAGAATATCAAGTATTGTAGTATTTGTGGAAATTTAACAGATAAAGACCCATGTTTTATCTGTAGAAATAAAAAAAGAGACGAAAGCGTTATATGTGTAGTTGAAGACCCAAGGGATATTATTTCTATGGAAAGAACAAAGGAGTTCAATGGATTATATCACGTATTACATGGAAGTATTTCTCCTATGGATAGAGTAGGGCCTGAGGACATTAGGATAAAGGAGCTACTACACAGAATAAAAGATGGGGTCGTGGAAGAAGTTATTTTGGCTACTAATCCTACTATAGAAGGTGAAGCTACAGCTATGTATATATCTAAGCTATTAAAGCCTATGGGAATAAAGACAACACGTATAGCCCATGGAGTACCTGTAGGTGGGGACTTAGAATATGCCGATGAAGTGACTTTATCAAAAGCTCTTGAGGGCAGAAGAGAGATTTAGAAACAATTAACAACGGATAATTGAGAATTAACAATTAAAAACCAAATAAAGTTGTATCAAAAAACATGCTTTTAAAGAATCAAAGTATCTTTAAAAGCATGTTTTTTATTTGTTCTTGATAACCTTTTAAATTCTAAGAGTTAGTGTAAATTTAAATATTTATAATTATCTGTATATCTATGGACTTAAGTAAAGGAAAATTAAATAGAATGTTGAATATAGCATATAAAGATATATTGAAATAAACTGATAGGTATTATTATTGCATTGAGACTCATTCCTAATGAAATTTTGGAAGAATGTAGAGTAGAAAATGAAAATAAATTATTAGGAGGGGGTGTATATTTGAATTTTACAATATGGATTGTATATTTGCCCTTATTTATGTTTTTTATATTGTTTTTGTTATTTTACCAAAGCAAAATAGAATAAGAAAAATTATTTTACTTAAAATCAAAAAGAGAAAGGGGATAATAACTATGGCTAATGATATAATTAAAAAATATATAGGAAAGAATTGTAAGATAATTATAGGTTCATTTGGTACAACAGTAATAGGAAAAATAGTTGAAGTAAATGAAAACTGGATTGAAGTTGAAACCAAAAAAGGTAAAGAACTAATAAATGCTGATTTTGTACAGAATATTAAAGTAAAATAAAATTTTCCACATAAAGTAGGAGGAATAATTTTGAAAAAGAGAGACGTACTATTAGTAATACTGATAGTATTATTTACTACGTTATTAATCGATTATTTCAATTTTAGACTAATGAAAATAGATAATAAATACTATGATGAATTCAAAGATAGACTTTATAAAGTTACCCAAGAGAAAACTTCTTTTAATATGAAAGATGTAACTCCTTTTCAATGGGACAAAATGTATATCATATCCCCATACACAAGTAAATCTGAAATACAAGAAATAGTTGGTATAAAGTGGACAACTTCTAATACTTATTTAGGTTATTTGTTATATCAAAAAACTATACTTGGAAAATATCCTTTAGATGATGATATTTTTCACAAATTAGTTTTTATAAAAGGAGAAGAGGTTTTATTAGATATTACCCTTAATAGAATGGAAATAGATTTTACAAAGGTTAAAGATGTTGTATTTTATAATAAAGCAGAATTTGTTATTAAAAAGGAAGGGGATAGATGTATAATATTGAAAAATAGATAAAGAAAAAATAGGATAAGTTAACATTAATGTTTCCGTACAATCTATTTTAAAATTTATATTGACTAGAAACGCTTTCCTTGATATAATGAAACCACGAAATGGGTTTCGAAACGTATCATAAGAGGTGAATTTAATTGACTACAATATATGACATATCTAAAGAGACAGGTTTTTCACCGACAACAGTTTCCAAGGCTTTAAATGATTATCCTGATATAAGTAATCGAACTAAACAAATCATTTTAAACAAAGCTAGAGAACTAGGCTATATTCCAAATTCCCATGCAAGGATATTAATCACGAAGAAATCTTGGACTATAGGAGTTTTATTTGATGAAAAGCTAAATATAGGTATAAAGCATCCATTTTTTAACTCAATTATTGAGAGTTTCAAGAAAAGCATTGAATCTAGAGGATATGATTTATTATTTATTTCTAAGGATATTGGAGGCAGAAAAATAAGTTATTTAGACCATTGTAAGATAAGAGGAGTAGATGGGGTAATAATAATTAGTTCAGATTTTGAAAATAGTGAAATACAAGAGCTTATTGACAGTAATATTCCTTGTGTATTAATTGATGTAGAAAGTGATAAAGCTAGTACAGTTCATTCAGATAATTTACAGGGTTGTTTTTTAGGTGTTGAGTATTTATATTCATTAGGGCATAGAAAAATAGCCCATATTCACGGAAAGCTAGATACATATGCAGGACATGTAAGAAAAAATGGTTATATTAAAGCTATGGAAAAGTTTAATCTAGAAAAGAAAGACGAATATATAGTGGATGGTGGCTACTTTTCCTTTGATGGTGGATATAAAGCCATGAAAAAGCTTTTAGAATTAGATGAAATACCAACTGCAGTCTTTGTAGCTGGAGATTATATGGCAATTGGAGCAATTAGTGCTATAACAGAAAATGGATTAAAAGTACCAGATGATATATCTATCATTGGATATGATGATATAGAACATTGTAAGTATACGACCCCAAAACTTACAACTATAAGACAAAACACAGAATTAATAGGTGAAAATGCAGCAGATGTATTAATAAATTCAATAGATAAGAAAAATGCTAGAACATCAGTAATTGTACCAGTTGAGTTAGTGATTAGAAATTCTTGTAAAGCTGTAAAATAGATAGCTTACAGCTTTTTTTTGAAACTTACGAAACCGGTTTAGTAAAATCGGATTATTAATACAGAATTATTATTATGCATTAAAATGATTATAGTTTTAAATAATAGCTATAATTATAAAAAATAAAAATTCTAAAATTTAAGGGGGAATTTTAATGAAAAAATACCTAAGTCTCATTTTAGCTTTAATTTTAGTATCCACATCATTAATAGGATGTAGTTCAAAAAGCAATACTGGTGAAAAATCCTTAGAAGTGGATAAAGACAAAGTTTTAAAGGTATGGTCTTTTACTGATGAGTTGAAAAAGCCATTAGAGTATTTTGAAGAGCATTATGGAATTAAAACTGAGTTAACATTGTACCAACAGAAAACTACGTATCTAAAATTCAGCCTTCATTAGATAGTGGAGTTGGTGCTCCGGATGTATTTACAGGGGAAATTGCTTGGTTAAAGAAATGGACAGATTTACCTTATTGGGAAAATTTATCAGAAGCCCCATACAATGTTGACGAATGGGCTGACGATTATGTTCCTTATGTATTTGATTTAGGTAAGGATAATGAAGGCAATGTGAAAGCGTTATCGTGGCAAGCGACACCTGGTGGATTCATATATAAAAGGTGGATTGCTAGAGAAGTTTGGGGAAATGATGACCCTGAATTTGTAGCAGAAAAACTATCAACATTAGATAAATTCTTTGAAGCTGCTGAGGAATTAAAACAAGCAGGTTATAAAATATTGCCAGATGAAGGTGCACTTCGTTGGTTTGCTAAGGGGTCAGATCCTAAACCTTGGATAAATGATAAAAAAGAATTGCAATTAACTCAAGCACAATTAGATTTTATGGATTATCAAAAGAAATTACGTGATAATGAATATACAGCAATGGCTCCAGAATGGTCACCATCTTGGTTCGCTTCTATGCAAAGACCAGTACCATTTAACGGAGGATGGGATGAATTGGAAAATATTAACTCTAACAAAGAAGTTGAAGTATTTGGGTATGCTCTACCAACTTGGGGATTACACTTCGTTATTAAACCAAATGCAGAAAATACAGCAGGTGATTGGGGATTAACAGCTGGACCTTCTCCTTATTTCTGGGGTGGAACATGGATAGGAATTTATTCAGGTTCTGAAAATAAAGGAGCTGCTTGGGAGTTTGTTAAGATGATGACCCATGATGAAGAATTCCTAAATTGGTGGTATGAAGAAACTGGAGATTTATTATCATATAAACCTATAACAGATAAAGTTAAGGATTCTGCTTCTGATGAATTCTTAAAAGGACAAAACCACTATAAATTCTTCTTAAAAGAAGCTGAAAAAATAGAATCTGGTATAGTTACTAAATATGACCAAGGTATTGACCAAATTTGGGGAAATATGGTAATAGAATATGTTGAAGGTAAAAAGACAAAAGAAGAGGCAATAACAGAATTCTATAAGCAAGTTAAAAACGCTTATCCTGAAATTATAACACCACTTGATAAGTAATAAAGTTTAATAAATAACAGTTTAATAGGTGGGTTTAAGTCCACCTATTAAACTGAATATATAAGAAAGAGGGTGTACTATGAAATCAAAAAATAGATATGGATATTTATTTATATCACCATTTTTTATAGTGTTTAGTATATTTGGTATTTATCCTATAATTCTTTCTTTATACATGAGTTTCACAGATTATACAGGCATAGGCTCTCCATTTGATGCTAATTGGGTTGGAATATCACAATACCTAAGATTAATACATGATGAATACTTTCTTCAAGCATTTTTTAATACATGGAAAATATGGGGAGTAAACATAATACTACAATTGTCCATAGCTTTAATCTTAGCAGTAATATTTTCAGATATTAGATTAAAATTAAAGGGTGTAAGTTTATTCCGTGGTATTTTTTATTTACCTAATTTAATGACAGTTTCATCTGTTGCACTGTTGTTTTTATTCATTTTAGATTGGCAGCATGGTTCACTTAATATGTTGTTATTAAAACTTGGACTTATTTCAAAGCCTGTCAATTGGCTTGGACAACCAGCTACCGCTCAATTATCGGTTTCCCTTATTCAAACTTGGTTATGGTTTGGGCATACATTTATAATTGTCTTTGCTGGTATTCAAGGAATATCCAAGGATTATTTTGAAGCAGCTATGATAGACGGAGCAAATAGAAGACAGACATTTACAAAGGTAACTTTACCGTTATTAAAGCCTATAATGATTTATGTTGTTATAACATCATTGATTGGAGGATTACAATTATTTGAAATACCATTCTTAGTTTCTACAAATGGTCTAGGAGGCCCAGAGGGTTCTTTAGTAACAATGGTATTATATCTATACAATCAAGCTTTTACTTATGATAATTTTGGTTACGCTGCGGCAGTAGCTTATGGGTTATTCCTTATAATACTAGCATTCTCTATTATTGTCTTTAGAGGAATGTTCAAAAAAGAGGTTTAAGGAGGTGTAAATTTTGAATAAGAAAAATCTTGTTAGAGGTATAATTTATGCTGGTTTAATTTTACTATCAATCATTTGTTTAATACCCTTTGCTATGATGATAATAAATGCAACCCGTTCGAATACCGAAATAGTGCGAGGTTTCTCTTTAATACCAGGAAAGAGTTTAATAGATAATTATAAAAATATGATGTATCATATGGATATTAGTGATGGTATTTTCAAAGGTATTTGGCTTGGATTTAAAAATAGTTTTATTATTGCAGTTTCTGTAACTATATTAAGTGGATATTTTTCAGCTTTAACAGCTTATGGTTTTTATGCTTATGAATTTAAAGGAAAAAAATTATTATTTATATTTATTTTAGTTATGATGATGATTCCTAGTCAATTAGGACTACTTGGTTTCTATGAGTTAAATAAAGCATTAAAGACATTGGATTCTTATATTCCATTGATTATTCCATCAATTGCAACTCCTTTTACAGTATTTTTTATGCGTCAATATTTAATATCTACAATGCATCCTGCTATAATTGAAGCGGCACGTATTGATGGAGCAAGTGAAATATCAATTTTTCATAAAATTATTTTACCCGTAATGATGCCAGCAGTTGCAACAATGTCTATTTTCAGCTTTATAGGTGCATGGAACAACTACTTATTACCATTAATTGTTATATTTTCACCTGAAAAATATCCATTACCTGTTTTAATGGGATACCTTAAGGGTGGAAAGGTTGCTGAAAACTTGGGATCTATATATTTAGCTATTTCAATTTCTGTTGTTCCTATCATTATAGCCTTTATGTTCTTGTCTAAACATATTATCGGCAGTATATCAGCAGGAGCAGTTAAAGAATAAGAGAGAGGTGATAACATGAATAAATTTGACAAAGGTTTCGTTTTTGGAACAGCAACATCTTCATATCAAATTGAAGGAGCCCATGATGTAGACGGTAGAACTGATTCTATATGGGATGTCTTCTCAAGAACACCAGGAAAAGTACACAATGGAGATACTGGAGATATTGCATGTGACCACTATAACAGATATGAAGAAGATGTTGAGCTTTTAAAAGAATTAGGGGTTGAATCCTATAGATTTTCAATTGCATGGCCAAGGATATTTCCAGAGAAGGGAAAATACAATAGTAAGGGTATGGAGTTTTATAAAAAGTTAATTAAAGCCCTTAAAAATGCTAATATAAAACCAGCTATTACCCTTTATCATTGGGATTTACCAATGTGGGCTGAAAATGAAGGTGGTTGGACTAATAGAGAGTGTGTAGATTGGTTCTGTGAATATGCAGAAAAATGTTTTGAGGAATTAGGAAATGAAGTTGATAGCTGGATAACACATAATGAGCCCTTCTGCTCTGGATTTTTAGGACATTACACTGGAGAACATGCCCCAGGAATAAAAAGTCTTGATAAAAGCTTAAAAGCAATTCATCATATATTATTATCCCATGGTAAAGCTGTGAAAATCTTTAGAGAAAGAGGATTCAATGGACAAATAGGTATAACATTGAACTTATCACCAGCTTATCCTAATGACAATACTATTAATGATAGAATTGCTTGCAATAATTGTGATGGATTCTTTAACAGATGGTTCTTAGACCCAGTATTTAAAGGAACGTATCCAATGGATATGATAAATTTATTTACTAAAAAAGTGAAGAATTTTTCTTTCATAAAAGAAGGAGATTTAGAAACTATTTCTGTTAAGAACGATTTTCTAGGTATTAATTACTATAGCAGTAATGTTGTAGAGTACAGTACAGATGAAGAGCTACTTTTTAAATTTATAGAACAGGATACTAAAAAAACTGATATGAATTGGGCAATTACTCCATCAAAGCTTAAAGATTTGATACGTCGTATAAGAGAGGAATACACAAACATTCCAATATATATTACTGAGAATGGAGCAGCATTTAAAGATGTAGTTAATGAAGATGGAAAAGTGTATGACACAGATAGAATAGACTACATTAAAGAACACTTAAAAGTAATATCACAGTTAAATGAAGAAGGTATGAATGTAGCTGGATATTATTTATGGTCCTTTATGGATAACTTTGAATGGGCCTTTGGATACAGTAAGAGATTTGGAATTGTGTATGTTGATTACGATTCTTTAAAGAGAATAAAGAAGGAAAGTTTTTATGAATACTCAAGGATAATCAAGAATAGATATGTGGAATAATTTTATTTTTATACTTTTTTCGAAACCCATTTCGTAATTACATGAAATAACATAAAGTCATGAGAGTGATAAAAATAATGCATTATATATAGCATTAACTTATGAATAGACTATCGCTTTCATGACTTTTTGTGAAATAAAGAGTGTGATGGTATATAAAGAAAAAAGGATGGGATTATATGAAGGAAATTAAAGTAGTTATGACCTCTAAAAATACACAGGATAGATTAACTGAGAAAGAAAATATTACTTTCTCTAATAGATTAGAAGTACAAGAAGTGGATATTGAGTTAGATATAAACAAAAGGTTTCAAACTATATTAGGATTTGGTGGAGCACTTACAGAAGCAGCTGCTTATAAACTTTCACAAATGCCCTTTGATAAAAGACAACAGGTAATAAATAGCTATTTTGATAGTAAAAATGGCTTGGGGTATTCAATGGCACGTATACATATAAACAGCTGTGATTTTTCTTTAGAAAACTATGTATATATAGAAGAAAATGATACTGAGTTAAAAACCTTTGATATCTCTAGAGAGAAAAAATGGGTAATACCCTTTATCAAGGATTGTATGAAGGTTAAAGGTGGAGAAATTAAAATATTAGCGTCACCGTGGAGTCCACCTGCTTGGATGAAGACAAATAAAGAAATGAATAACGGAGGGAAATTATCCCCTGAATATAAAGAAGTATGGGCTAAATATTATGCTAAATTTATAAAAGCTTATCGTGAAGAAGGAATAAACATATGGGGGATTAGTGTACAAAACGAACCAGCAGCTGTTCAAGTTTGGGATTCTTGTGTTTATAGTGCTGAAGAAGAAAGGGATTTCATAAAGAACTATTTAGGTCCTATTATGCATTCAGAAAAACTTGAAGATGTGAACATACTAATTTGGGATCATAATAGGGATATTATGGTAGAAAGAGCTTCTACGGTACTTTCTGACCCTGAGGCAGCAAAATATGTTTGGGGAACAGGATTTCATTGGTATTTAAGTGAGGAATTCGAAAATGTTGGCAAAGTTCATGAGTTGTTCCCTGATAAGCATTTATTATTTACTGAAGGTTGTCAAGAGGGTGGAGTAAAATTAGGTGAATGGTTTACAGGAGAAAGATATGGACGTAATATTATTGGAGACTTAAATAATTGGACTGAAGGATATTTAGATTGGAATATTGTATTAAATGAAGAGGGAGGTCCAAATCATGTAGGTAATTTTTGTGACGCTCCAATAATAGCTAATACGAATACGCAACAATTACATTATAATAGCTCATATTACTATATAGGACACTTTAGTAAATATATAAGGCCTGGTGCAGTTAGGATTGGAATGATAAATAAAAATAATCAGTTGTATGCAACAGCCTTTTTAAATAAAGATGGAAAAATAGCTTTAGTAGTTATGAATGAAACTGAAGAAAATATTGATTTTACATTTGGTTTTGGTAATGACGTTGCTAAGCTTAGTTTACCAGAGCATTCTATTGCTACTTATATCTTCGATAGTAAGCTACTTTAGTAATAAAATCATAAAAAATGGAGGAGTTCATATGGTTAAATACTACTGTGATGAAGAAGAGAGATTTGTAATTGAAGGGTATGATAAATCAAAGACATTTTCAAGCTTTTTACCTGGGATTGCGAGAGTAAATGGAATTCCAATGTGGGTTTTTTATGTAAATAGAGGTCAAGGGATTTGTAGTTTTGGTATTAGAGATAAGAACTCTCCAATCATGGAATTTTCTCCGGCAAGCATAGCATATAGTAATGTCAACGTTAAAGGATTTAGAACATTTATTAAAATTGATGATGATACTATATATGAACCCTTTTCTAATTTTCCATCAAAACAGAAAACAACTAGAAAAATGTTTATAAAACAAAATGAATTAAGTATTGAAGAGATAAATGAAGACTTAGGATTAAAAACAAATGTAATTTATTTTACTATGCCATTTGAATCATTTGCAGGTTTAGTTAGGAAGGTAGAAATGACTAATGTAGGGAATAGAGATATGGAAATAGAGGTTTTAGATGGAATGCCAGAAATAATTCCATTTGGAGTAGAGAATTCTACTTATAAAGAAGTTGGAAATTTAATGAGAAGCTGGATGGAGGTATATAATCTAGAAAATAATATTCCATTCTTTAAAGTAAGGGCTAGTACAAAGGATGAGGCTCGTGTTGATGAAATAACGAGGGGACATTTTTATCTTTCATTTTCAGATAGTGAAACTTTAATTACTCCTATAGTGGACTTTGAATTGATATTTGAACAGAACACATCTTTATTGTATCCAGATGGATTTGTAAAAAATACTGTTGATGATTTGATTGGTAAAGAACAGATAACAGCCAATAAGGTTCCTTGTGGTTTTACAGGGGTGAAAAGAAAGTTAGAAGCAGATGAAAAATTAAATATTGCAACTATAATAGGTCATATAGAAGATATTGATATAATCAACAAAAGGTCAAATGAAATATGTAAATTTGATTATATACATGAAAAGAGAAAGCAGGCAAGTGAATTAGTAACAGATATAACTGATGATATTCATACAGAGACATCTTCAAAGGTTTTCGATGCATATTGTAGACAAAACTATTTAGATAATATTTTAAGAGGTGGTTATCCATTAATTTTAGATAATAAAAAAGAAGGCTTTGTTTATCATGTATATTCCAGAAAACATGGAGATTTAGAAAGAGATTATAACTTCTTCACCCTTGAGCCAGAATATTATTCTCAAGGTAATGGTAATTTTAGAGATGTTAATCAAAATAGAAGAAATGACATTTTCTTTAATCCAAAGATTAGAGATTATAATGTAAAGACATTTATGAATTTAATTCAAGCTGATGGGTATAATCCATTATCTGTTAAAGGATGTACTTTTGAAATAATCAAAGCAAATAAAGAAAAGGCATTTGATATAGTAGATAAGTACTTTATAAGTCATAAAGAAGAAATAAAAGAATTAATAAGTAGTAAATTTACTCCAGGAAAAATAATAAACTATATTTATAATCATAATGTAAAACGTAATATATCAGATGAAGAATTACTGATAGAGTTACTTTCTTTGTCAACACAAAATATAGAAGCTGATTTTGGCGAGGGTTACTGGATAGACCATTGGACATATAATATGGACTTAATTGAAAGTTATTTAAAAATCTATCCAGATAAATTAGAAGAATTACTATTTGATAATAATACCTATAAGTTTTATGACAGCCCTGCTTATGTTTTACCTAGAAGTAAAAAATATGTACTTGCTAATAACAAGGTAAGACAGTATGATTCTATAATGCTAGATGAAGAAAAAATAGAAAAGTTAAACATGAAAAGTCAAGGTACAAACTGGTTAAAGACAAATCATGGTCAAGGAGAAGTCTACTGCACAAATTTATTTGTAAAGCTTATTACACTATCTTTAGTTAAATTTGCTACTCTTGACCCTTATGGAATGGGAATAGAAATGGAAGCAGATAAGCCTGGGTGGAATGATGCAATGAATGGACTTCCAGGTTTATTCGGATCTGGTATGAGCGAAACATTTGAGCTAAAGCGTATAATACAATTTATCATTGAAACTGTAGATGAAGTTAAAGATAGAAAAATTAGTTTACCTATAGAGGTTTATGATTTATTATATAAAGTAAACGATGTATTAGAAGAGTATAACAGAAAAAATATAGATGATTTTAATTACTGGGATAAAATAAGTACTTTAAGAGAAGAATACAGACAAAAAATTAGATTTGGTTTTGATGGTAGAGAAAAGGATATTAGTTTATCAGAAATAGCAAAGATTTATAATAAGTTTTTAGAAAAACTTGATAATGGAATTAATAAAGCACTTAAGCTAGGTAATGGATTATTTCCAACATATTTCTATTTTGAGGCTGAGGATTATGAAGTAATTAAAGACAAGGTTGTAAAAATTAAGAGCTTTAAAGTTAATACTCTTCCATACTTCTTAGAAGGACCAGCAAGAGCCTTAAAGACAATTAAAGATGTTGAAGATTCACGAAGAATTTATGACGAAATAAAGAAAACAGATATATTTGATAAAAAAATAAAAATGTATAAAACATCTGTTAGTCTAGAGAATCAGTCATATGAAATAGGGAGAATAAAGGCATTTACTCCTGGTTGGTTAGAACGTGAATCAGTATTTTTACACATGGAATATAAATATCTACTAGAATTAATTAAATCAGGATTATATGATGAATTCTTTGAAGACATAAAAACATGCATGATACCATTTTTAAGTCCAGAAATTTATGGAAGAAGTATATTAGAGAACTCATCTTTTATAGCTAGTAGTGTTAATCCTGATTCATCTAACCATGGTCGTGGCTTTGTAGCTCGATTAAGTGGTTCAACTGCAGAGTTTATAAGCATGTGGGCTATTATGATGATGGGGAATGAAGTTTTTAAAGTTGAAAATGGAAATTTAGTTTTAAAACTTAAACCTATATTACCTAATTGGTTATTTAATCAAGAAGGAAAGATTACCTTTAAATTTTTAGGAAAAATTAACGTAACATATCATAATAACACAAATAAAAACACTTATGGAGATAATAAAGCACAAATTAAAAGAATTGTATTAACTACGAATGATGACGATACTATTGAAATAGAACAGTCCTATATTTCTGCTCCTTTTGCAGAGCAATGTAGAGATGGAGCTATTAAAGAGATTGATATTTATTTTGAATAAAATTACTTATATAATTCTAAAAAAACACTGCCTTTAGTGGCAGTGTTTTTTTAGAACTAATTTGTTTCATCTGCTAGTTTTATATTATGTATTTTTCTAGACTTAACTGCATTAAAATACTTTTTAGTTTCATAAACTATTACAGGACTTAATCCTATGAGAGCAATTAAGTTCGGTATTGCCATTAATCCATTTACTATATCTGCTATAGTCCAAATCAAATTTAATTTTAAGAATGAACCTGAAGCAATTAAAGCTATAAATATATATTTATATATCCTTATACCTTTAACACCAAATAAATACTCTGTACATCTTTCTCCATAATAATTCCACGCCAATATAGTAGTAAATGCAAAGAAGATTAGCCCAATAGTCACTATGTATTCACCTATAATTGAAATAGGGAGTCCTATTCTGAATGCTGCAGTTGTCATTTCAGCTCCTGCCAGTTCAGAATTCCAAGTCCCTGTTAAAATTAAGACTAAACCTGTCATTGTACATACGATAATTGTATCAAAAAATGTACCTGTCATGGATATTAGACCTTGTCTTACACATGATTTGGTTTTAGCTGCAGCAGCTGCAATTGGAGCACTACCTAGACCAGATTCATTTGAAAATACACCTCTAGATATACCACTTCTAATAGCAAGCATAACCCCTGCACCTAAAAAACCGCCTGTTGCAGCTGTAGGAGTGAATGCACTTCTTATTATTAATGCTATAGTTTGAGGTAATAATTTAATATTAGCAATTAATATACATATAACTCCAATTATATAAAATACAGCCATGAAAGGAACAATGAATTCAGATACTCTAGAAATACTTTTTATACCTCCGAGAGTTACTAATGCTACTAGAGAAGTTAATATTATTGCAGAAATAATTATTGGAATGTTAAATGCTATTTTGACTGCATTTGTTATAGCGTTAACTTGAGGAAAAGTACCTATACCGAAGAAAGCTACTCCTATTCCAAATATGGCGAAAAGTTTTGCGAGCAATTTATTCCCTAAGCCTCTTTCTATATAATACATTGGACCTCCTGACATTTGTCCATTATCATCTGTTACTCTATATTTTACAGCTAAAAGACCTTCTGAATATTTTGTAGCCATACCAAATAAAGCTGCCATCCACATCCAAAATAAAGCACCAGGTCCTCCAGCTTTTATCGCTGTAGCAACACCAACGATATTACCAGTACCAATAGTGGCTGCGAGCGCCGTGCAAAGTGCTGCAAAGCTTGATACATCACCTTTACCTTCATTATCTTCATCTTTTGCAAATAAATATTTTAGGGCAAGTGGTAATTTTACTATTTGCAAGAAACCTAATCTGAATGTTAAAAAAATCCCTGTTCCCACAAGTAAAATAAGTAAAGGTGGCCCCCATACAAGAGAGTCTAACTTACTAAAAAATACGGTTAATTTTTCCATTCCCATTCCCCCTACCTTAAAGTTATAGTAAAAACTTGAAATGATTTAATTTTATAGTAACTTATTGTTAAATAAATGTCAAAGAGGGTTTAGATGCTTGGTTTTTCTTGGGAATTTAAGGATTAATAACGATATAACTCAAAGAAAAATTAAATATTACTAAAGCTTAATAGTGTGAATAAATTAACGCAGTTAAGATTTATTATAGTATATAAGTTTATTATTTTATTAATTAATTATTAGTTATTAGGTGGATTTACACAACGAAATGAATGTTAGAAAAAACGATAAAATGTGAAGTCAAAATGAAGAATCGTCAAAAATCAACATAAATATACAAAAACACGAAAAAATAGACAAAAAACCACAAATTATCTTGGCATATGCCCTGAAAATTGGTATAATCTAACTGCAAGTAAAATGAAAAACTATAAAAAAGATTAAAAAATTATATAGAAACCAAAAAATGAATATTATAGACAAAGGCAAGCTTATCGAAAGATAAGGGTGAAAAACCAAGGGCCTAATGCAATTATATTGTTATGGTAGCTGGTTACCGCAAAATCTACAATAGACCCTTTTTTATTTTTTGATAAATGTATTTGTCAAGTGAAAAATCCCCCAGAATTTAATTGAAACTTCCCCTAGTGG
>NZ_ARZA01000184.1 GCF_000387765.1 Caldisalinibacter kiritimatiensis | reverse complement strand
TATCACTCATAATAAAATATGGTAATTATACAATATATAAGATATAATAATAGATAAAGGAATAAAATTCCATATATTAATCAAATAGACCAGTCTGTAAAAAGCGTTGTATTTTAAAAGAAGTTTGTTTAATTTTTAAAACAATTAACTATTTTATAGATGATATATAATGAAAGTAAAGAATATTAATTATTAAAAGGAAGGATTTTATGAAATTTTCAAGAAAAACAATTGAAAACATAAGAGATACTATAATCTTAACATCTATAGGTTTGTTTTTTTTAATAATATTTAAAATAAATGATATCCCTACACGTGGTTTTTCGTCTGTCACTGTAACGATACTGTTAGTTTATAATGTTTACAAAAGGTATAAAGATAGATAAGGCTCAAAGAGCCTTATCTATGTTTAATATTGCACTAAATCCCATCCTGTGTTTCCATGATATGCGATAACTTCTGTTGTTCCATCTGCAATCCAACCTTCATGTAGAAGATCACCCACTTGATTGTATGTTTTAACATATTTATACTTTTGTCTTAACTTAACTGCATCATAATTGCTTTGCTGCATAATTTCTCCTGCTTCTGTGTAGAGGTCTTCCTGTCCTTCTAAATCAGCTGCTATTGCATCCTCAATAATCCCTAAAGCTGTTCCTGTTATGGAAAGTAAAAGAGATAATATTGGTTGACTTATAGTTAATAAGCTAGAAATTGCCACAACTGTACTAGCATCTTTATTATCTTGTCTTTTATTTACTTCGCGTCTTAATTTTACTATGCCATCATAATCTTTAATAGTTTCTTCATATTGGGTAGTAATAATTTCAACACGTGCCATAAAAACCTCTCCTTTTTAATTATATTTAGTAAGACTCTCCCTGTTGGCCAACTTGTTTCGTCTTA